>JBIKZB010000257.1:0-3103 GCA_044354955.1 Flavobacterium sp.
TTTAGGAGTTGCATTAAGTATTTTAGCATGTAACAAAACAGAGACAAATTCAAAAGAATTCAAAACCGCATATATCAACACAGCTGAAATTATCGAGAAATACGAAAAATTCAAAGATGAAGATGATAAATTCAAAGTTAAATCGGAAGAATTAGGTCGTCCTTTAGAAGCAAAAGTTCGTGCTTTTCAAGCAGAAGCACAAAATTTTCAACAAAGTGCACAAGCAAAAGGTCCTCAATGGGCACAACAAAAAGGTGCTGAGCTATCTCAAAGAGAGCAACAATTAGGTATTGAACAAAATGCTTTACTCCAACAATTACAACAAGAAGGTGCCGTTTTAAAAGACACTTTAATCAGTGAAGTAAAGAAATTCATCAAAGATTACGGTAAGAAAAAAGGATATGATTATATCTACGGAACAGGTGATGCTGCTACAATTTTGTATGCTAAAGATAACTATGACATAACTAAAGAAGTTTTAAAAGAACTTAACGAAACTTATAAAGCTACCAAAAAAGACGATAATGTAGCTACTAAAGAAGAAGAGAAAAAATAATTTAAAGTCCTGAGAAATCAGGACTTTTTTATTTCTAATTGTTTCTATATATTTGTAATTCAAATTTATAAGCCAAATGGAATCAGTATCAGCCGCAGCTATTTACACACTTAGATTTATTAATCAAACCAATAAATCCATCTTCCTTACCGGAAAAGCAGGAACCGGAAAAACCACGCTTTTAAAGGAAATTATAGCTACAACACACAAAAACACTGTCGTTGTAGCACCCACAGGAATTGCCGCTTTAAATGCAAACGGCGTTACAATTCATTCCATGTTTCAATTGCCATTTGCTGCTTTTATTCCTGATAATAAGCAACTTCCACATTTTTCAGACACCGTAAAATTCGAAAATCGAGATTCCTTAGGACGCCATTTTAAGATGAATAACGTGAAACGTTCTGTTATTCGAAATATGGAATTGTTGGTTATTGATGAAGTTTCTATGCTACGTGCTGATGTGTTAGATGCGATGGATTTTATGATGCGAAAAGTACGCAGAAACGAACGCCCTTTTGGTGGTGTTCAAGTTCTTTTTATAGGAGATTTATTACAATTACCACCCGTTGTGAAAAATGAAGAATGGGAAATGCTAAAGAATTACTATCGAGGCATGTTCTTTTTTCATTCGCACATCATTCAGCAATATCCGCCGTTGTATATTGAGTTGGATAAGATTTTCCGTCAAACTGATGCCGAATTTATTGATGTTTTGAACAATTTACGCCATAATAAAATCACTTCGGAAGATGTTCAACTTTTAAATCAATTCGTGCAACCTAGTTTTGATTTGAAGAAAAATAAAGGATTTATCATTTTAACGACTCATAATGCTAAAGCCGACACAATCAATGCAAAATCTTTAGCCGATTTAGAAGGAAAGCAATTCACCTATTTACCAGAAATCACAGCTGATTTTCCAGAAAAAATATTTCCATTAGAAGAAAAATTACAACTAAAAGTAGGAGCTCAAGTAATGTTTATTAAAAACGATTTGAATTTCGAAAAACAATTCTTTAATGGAAAAATGGGCGTCATCAGTTCGTTAACCGAAAAAGAAATTTTCGTTCACTTTCCTGAAGAAAATAAAACGATTGAAGTAGAACGCTACGAATGGCAAAACATTCGTTACAAAGTCAACGAAAATACTAAAGAAATTGAAGAAGAAGTCATCGGAACGTTTGTCCACTACCCTATCAAGTTAGCTTGGGCGATTACTGTTCACAAAAGTCAAGGGTTAACATTTGACAAAGCAGCGCTCGATGTATCGCAAGTTTTCGCGCCCGGACAAGCATATGTGGCTTTATCGCGTTTGCGTTCGTTAAAAGGGCTTATTTTGCTTTCTCCGTTGCGAATGAATGGCATTTCGAGCGATGAAGAAGTGCTCAGTTATGCTGAAAACAAAGCTTCTGAAGAAATTTTACAACATTCGTTAGCTAAAGAGACGTTGGTCTTTTGGTTGAATACGTTACTTAATTCATTTGATTTCAAAGAATTAGGTCAAGAATGGCGCAATCATTTGTTCAGTTATAATTCAGAAGCACCAAAATCACCTAAAACCAAGCATAACGATTGGGCAAAGACCCAACAAGAAAAAATTGCCGAAATTTTAGAACCTTCTGGGAAATTTATGTCGCAATTGCATAAAATTTTTAATGACGAAAATTTGGATGTAAATTTTGTAAAAGAAAGATGCGATGCGGCTTATCAGTACTTTTTTAAAACGTTAGATGCTGTTGCAGAAGAATTGTTGTTGAAAATTGAAGAAGTAAAACGCATCAAAAAAGTAAAAGCGTTTTATGACGAATTATTAGTGTTAGAAGAACTCCAAATTAAAGCGATTTTACAACTTAAAAAGGCAAAATTATTAACTAATATCATTGTTGAAGGAAAAGAAATTTCAAAGAAAAATTTAATTTCTGAAGACATGAGTACTTACAAAATCAATAAGTTAGTGGTTGTGGCAGAACGCTTTAGAACTTCGCACTCTGCTCTGGTTGAGGACGACGAAGACATTTCCTATTACACCGATTCGAAAAAGAAAAAAGCAAAAGATCCAAAGAAATCGACCATCGAAGATACATTGGAATTGTGGAAACAAAACTTATCCATTTACGAAATTGCGAAACAGCGAAAACTCACACCACAAACTATCTACAACCATTTTACCAAGCTGATTCAAATGGAAATTGTGCAACTTTCAGACATTTTACCAGAAGATAAAATCTCTGATTTAAAATCTGCTTTCAAAGATTTTAAAGGCGAAAGTTTAGGTGAATTAAAAGAAATCCACGGCGATAAATTTTCTTGGGACGAGTTGCGATTGTATAAAGCGAGTTTGGGTTAAGAAAAAATTATCCGTTACGTTTGTCATGCTGTCAAGCATCTCACACAAAGTTTAAACCCAATCCTTTCACGTTCAGTTTGTCATGCTGTCAAGCATCTCATACATAACACTTTAAAAGCCAAAATAATGATCGAATTCACAGAAGGAATCTACAATTTTTACGTTTACATTCTTACTAATAAAGCCAAAACCGTTCT
>JBIKZB010000029.1:0-10548 GCA_044354955.1 Flavobacterium sp.
GACAAAAAATATTGGCCGTGGCGACTGGTTTAAATTAGTTACCGCAAACGGAGGAAACAATAATGCAAACACTACAGATGACAGAACTTATTATTATGAAGTTTTCCCTTCCAATAATTTAGAATTGGCAATATGGATGGAATCTGAACGATTAATGCACCCAGTAATCAACCAAATTGGTGTAGATACGCAAAATGAAGTGGTTAAAGAAGAAAAAAGACTTCGTGTTGACAATCAACCTTATGGAAACTTGATTAAAGCGGTTAAACAAAACATGTTTAAAGTGCATCCATACAAATGGACAACTATTGGAGAAATGGAACATTTAGATGCTGCTACTTTAGAAGAGTTTCAAGCGTTTAACAAAAAATTCTATGTGCCTAATAATGCTGTTTTAGTTGTTGCAGGTCAATTTGATAAAGCACAAGCTAAAGAATGGATCACTAAATATTTTAGTGCAATTCCTAAAGGAGCTCCAGTTACACGTCAAAAAGTAGAAGAAGCACCTATTACACAAGAGTTTAAAGCTTCGTGGGAAGATCCAAATATTCAAATTCCAATGTTGGTTGCTTCTTACAGAACACCTTCAATGAAATCTCGTGATGCTAGAATCTTAGATATGATTTCAACTTATTTATCAGACGGTAAAAGTTCTAAATTATACAAAAAAATTGTTGACGACAAGAAAATGGCGTTACAAATTGGAGCATTCAATTACAGTCAAGAAGATTATGGTATGTATTTAATCTATGGTTTACCAATGGGTACGAATACAACTGAATCTATTTTAAAAGAAATTGATGAAGAAATAGTAAAAATGCAAACAGAATTAATTTCTGTAAACGATTTTCAAAAACTTCAAAACAAATTTGAAAGTAATTATGTAAGCAATAACGCTTCTGTTGAAGGAATTGCAGATAATTTAGCAACTTACTATATGTTGTATGGTGATATCAACTTAATTAATACTGAGATTGATATTTATCGTTCTATCACAAGAGAAGAAATTAGAGAAACAGCAAAAAAATATCTAAACTCAAACCAAAGAATGATTTTAGACTATGTTCCTGCTAAAGACAAAGCTCAAAACTAAGATTTGAAGAATATGAAAAAATTTATATACATCGCAGCCAGTTTATTTTTGACAATGACTATGCAAGCACAAGACAGACCACAACCTAAAGCAGGTCCTGCTCCATCTATAAACATTAATAAGCCACAAAGTTTTGTGCTTAAAAATGGTTTAAAAGTTTTAGTGGTAGAAAATCATAAATTACCAAGAGTTTCTTTCAATTTAACGTTAGATAATCCGCCTTACGCAGAAGGAACTAAAAAAGGAGTTTCTGATTTATTAAGTTCAATGATTGGAAATGGAACACAATCGGTTTCTAAAAATGCTTTCAATGAAGAAATTGACTTTTTAGGAGCAAATATTAATTTTTGGGATTCAGGTGCTTCTGCAAATGGATTGTCAAGATATTCGAAAAGAATTCTAGAATTAATGGCAGATGGTGCTTTAAATCCATTGTTTGTTCAAGAAGAATTTGAAAAAGAAAAAGAAAAAATAATCGAAGGGTTAAAATCTGAAGAGAAAAGTGTTTCAGCAATTGCAGGTAGAGTTGAAAATGTTTTAACTTATGGTAAAGAACACTATAAAGGTGAATATACTAGTGAAGAAACATTGAAAAATGTAACATTAAATGATGTTATATTGAATTATAACACATACTTTGCTCCAAGTAATGCTTATTTGGTAATTGTAGGCGATGTAAACTTTAAAGATGTTAAAAAAGAAGTTGAAAGACTTTTTGGAAAATGGAAAAAAGCAACTGCTCCTCAATTAACTTATTCTGATCCTAAAGACGTTCAATACAGTCAAATTAACTTTATTGACGTACCAAATGCTGTTCAATCTGAAATCGCATTAGTTAATTTGTCTAACTTAAAAATGACAGATAAAGAATACTTTGCAGCTCTTTTAGCGAACCAAATTTTAGGTGGCGGTGGAGAAGGAAGATTATTCTTAAACTTACGTGAAAAACATGGTTGGACTTACGGAGCATACTCTTCAATAGGTTCAGGAAAATACATTAACAAATTCCGTTCAGGTTCTTCTGTAAGAAATGTTGTAACTGATAGTGCTATTGTAGAAGTTTTTAACGAATTGAAAAAAATCAGAACAGAATTAGTTTCTGAAGAAGATTTAAAAAATGCAAAAGCTAAATATATTGGAAACTTTGTAATGCAAATTGAAAAACCTTCTACTATTGCGGGTTATGCATTAAACAAGGAAACTCAAGGTTTACCAGAAGATTTCTATGAAAACTACATTAAAAACATCAATGCTGTTACAGCTGAAGATATTAAAAATGCAGCTAATAAATATTTCTTAGCTGACAAAACTAGAGTAGTTATTGTAGGTAAAGCTGGTGATGTTTTACCAGGTTTAGAAGCAATGAGCAAAAGAGAAAAATTACCTATTTTCTATTTTGATAAATACGGAAATCCAACTGAAAAACCAGAGGTTAAAAAACCAGTTCCTGCAGGAGTAACAGCTCAAACTGTACTAAATGATTATATCAAAGCTATTGGTGGTGAAAAAGCGGTTAAAAACGTAAAAACATTAGCTGTAATGTCGGCTGGAACTGTTCAAGGAACACCTTTAGAATTAGTTGTAAAAACAGCTCCTAAAAAATTAGGTGTTGAAATGAAAGCAATGGGAATGACTATGATGAAACAAGTAGTTAATGACAAAGAAGCTTACATGGTGCAACAAGGTCAAAGAAAAGATTTCAAAGACCAAGAGTTAAAAGATATGCAGGCAGAAGCAACTACTTTTAAAGAATTAGGATTGTTAACTGAAAAAGGAATCACTTTAACTGGTATTGAAAACATCAATGGAGCTGATGCTTATGCTGTCAAAAATGGAAAATCTACTTATTACTATGATGTAAAAACTGGATATAAAATAGCTGAAGCTAAAGAATTAGAGCAAGGTGGTCAAAAAATGACACAAACTACTTATTACCAAGATTACAAAGATGTTAAAGGATTGAAATTCCCTTACAAAACAATCATGAATGTTGGTATTGAAATTGAATTAATTACTACTGAAGTTAAAATTAACGAAGGGGTAACAGATGCAGATTTCAAATAAGAATTTAGATTAAATTTATAGAGAGCGCTCAAGAAATTGAGCGCTTTTTTTATTTCTTACTAGAAAAATATACACCAACTAAAACAATCATTGCGCCTAATAATTGAATTAACGAAAGCGTTTCATTCATAAATAAATAACCTAAAGCAAACGCCACAACGGGGATAATATAAGTTACCGAAGAAGCAAAAACAGGTGAAGACAATTGAATTAGTTTAAAAAATAAGATATTCGAAAATCCAGTTCCTACAACACCTAAAATAGCAATAAAACCTAAAGAAGTTTGTACTTTGCTTTCATGTATAATATCGAAAAATCCTGTAAAATATAAGACTATCAAAGCAGGAAAAAACATAATTAAAAAATTTCCAGTACTTATTGTTAATGGTTTTAAGTCGGATAAATATTTTTTAATCAAATTCACATTGATGCCATAAAAAACAGAAGCAATTACAATTAAAATAGCGTAATAATAATTTTCAGTGGTGTTTTCTCCATTTCCAAATAATACTAACAGAGCGCAACCTATAAATCCGATAATTACTCCAAATACTTGCGTTCTATGAACGTTCATTCCAAAAAATAAGAGTCCAACTAATAATGTGTTTAAAGGAGTTAATGAGTTTAATATTGAGCTAATAGAACCATCGATTTTTGAAAGTGCAAAAGCAAACAAAAAGGCGGGAATAAATGTGCCGCAAATAGCAGTTAAGGCAATATACTTCCATTTGTATAATGGAATTTGTGGTATTTGTTTAAACCCAACAATAATTAAGAATATTGCAGCAAATAAAATACGTAAGCTTCCCAATTGAATTGAATTTACGCCTTTTAAACCTAACTGCATTAAGATAAAAGAACTTCCCCAAACACACCCTAAAAAAACTAATAAATACCATTTTGTCGAATTGTTTTCCATAGCATAATTTTATCTCTCAAAATTCAGGCTTTATTTTTAAAATAGCACTATGAAATTTTGTAATTTTGCAATGCCTTTATTTAGAGGTAAATAATTTAACTTTTACTACTATGAAAAATTTGAAAAATATCGGATTGGCGCTTTTAATCACGCTTTCTTTTGCAAGTTGCAAACAAGAAAACAAAGAAGTAGCTGAAGAAGAAATTAAAAAAGAAGCGGTTACTGAGGCTGATTTAGCCAAAATGCAAACAGCAAGTTTTACGATCGATGGAATGACTTGTGCAATGGGTTGTGCTAAAACAATCGAAAACAAATTAACGGAACAAGCTGGTGTTGGACAAGCTGTTGTAGATTTTGAAACAAAAATAGCAACTGTTAAATTCGACGCTGAAAAGCAATCTTTAGAATCGTTGACTAAAACTATTGAAGGTGTTGCCGGCGGTGATTCTTACAAAGTAACTGAATCGAAAAAAATGTAATAAAAAACGCCCTGAGAGAATCAGGGCGTTTTTTATTTCCACTTTAGCGTTTCCATAATTCTTCGCATATCTGCTTTTAGATATTGAGCAGCAGGTAAAATAGAATCAAAATTAGGTTTTGCGTAAAAATAAACACTTCCAACTATAAAATTTTTTGTACTATCGGTGGCGTAAAATTGGGCGTTTGTTGCGGCGTTTCCACCTACTTCATAGAACATTCCATATACTTTTGTCTTTTCGTTAATAAATGGCTGCTCTATAATGTCGTCGGCTTTTACAACATGATTGTAGGTAAGCGTTTGTGCATCACGTAATAATTTATCAATGTCATTATTAACCGATTTGTGTGTTAGATAAATTGTGGCTTTCATTTTTGGATAATTTATCTCGAAAGCGCATGATTTATCTTTTATTGAAGCCAAATCGTTTTTTTCAAAAGTAAACGTACAATCAGAATTCAATTTAGAATATTTTGCTTTTGGATATTCTAAACTCAATTGTCCTTTAGGTTTAGGGATTGTTTCGTCTCCACAGGAAATCATTCCCAAAAACAAACCTAAACAGCTTAATTTTACTATATTTTGTATCATGATACTATAACGTAACTTTTATTTGTTTTATTCTTCGCTTGTCAACATTTTCGATGGTAAAAATAAGGTTATGAAACGTTATTTTTTGTCTTTTCTTTGGAAAATTTCCAGAAATTTCGAGTAAGAATCCAGCTAATGTTTCTGCTTCCCCTTTTTGTTTTTCAAACTCATCTTCGTCTACATCTAATATTCGATAAAAATCTTTCAAGCTAATTTTTCCTTCAAATAAATAGTTATTGTCGTCAATTTGAGAATAAATTAAATCTTCGTCGTCAAATTCATCACTAATATCGCCCACAATTTCTTCTAAAACATCTTCTAAAGAAATAATTCCAGATGTTCCTCCATATTCATCAACAACAATTGCTAAATGACTTTTCATGGCTTGAAAATCTTTTAATAAATCATCTAGTTTTTTATTTTCTGGAACAAAGAAAGGTTCGCGTAAAAGTGCTGTCCAATTAAAATCTTCACTATCTATGTGTGGAATTAAATCTTTAATAAATAAAATACCTTCAATTTGATCAATATTTTCCTTGTAAACCGGAATTCTCGAATACCCTTTCTCAATAATCTTGGGCATTATTTCTTTAAATTCTTGTTCAATATTCAAAGCAAATACGTCAATTCTGGGGCTCATTACTTGGCGAACTTCTGTATTTCCAAAAGTTACAATACCTTCTAATATTTTTTGTTCTCCATCTGTTGTGTCAGATTGGGAAGTTAATTCTAAAGCTTGTGAAAGTTGGTCGACCGAAAAATTCCCTTTTTGAACACTCAGTTTTTTTTCAATATAGTGAATTCCATTTCGCATAGGAACACTTATAGGCGACAATAAATTGTTTAAAACAGTTATGGGAACAGCAACTTTCATTGCAAAATCCATGTTGTTTCGATTGGCATAGATTTTTGGCAAAACTTCACCAAAAAGTAAAATAAAAAAGGTAACCAAAACTACTTCAAAAGTAAATCGCAAAGCAGGAGATTCAATTTCGTTGAAAAATCTACCACTAAAAGAAGAAAAAATGATAACAACGGCGATATTAACAAAATTATTAGCGACCAAAATTGTTGCAAGTAATTTTTTTGGCTTTTCTAATAACCTTGAAATAAGCATTCCTTTATTAAAATCTTTATTTTGAATCTCGTTAACATCTTTTTGTGACAGAGAAAAAAGGGCTACTTCTGATCCTGAAATAAAGGCAGAACATGCAAGTAGCATAATTATTGCAATTATTCCAAAAATGAAATCAAAATCTATCGTATGAAGTAAACTGGCAGGATCAGGATCCAAATTTTATAAATTTAGTTAAACATTAAAATCATCCGGTGCGCTTCCTGTAGGAAGGGATGATTTACTTAAATCAGTATCTTTCTTAGTGGTTAAAAAAGTAAATTCAGTAACTTGAATTTCTGTAGTATATTTAGTTGCACCATCTTCAGCTTGCCACTGACGTGATTTTATGCGTCCTTCAATATATATTTTATCGCCTTTAGAAAGATATTTTTCACAGATTTCAGCTGCTTTATTTCTAACAACAATATTGTGCCATTCAGTAGAAGTAATTTTTTCTCCTGTGGTTTTGTTTATGTATACTTCGTTGGTGGCTAATGGAAAACGCCCAATACAATTACCTCCTTCAAAGTAATGCATTTTTACTTCGTCACCTAAATGACCTATTAGTATGACTTTATTTAATGTTCCGTTCATGGCTTATAATTTATAAGAGTTAATCAAAAGTAATAATTTATAACGAATTAAAATAATTTGAGGTCATAAAATTATGAATTACAATAGGGAATGGAAGTTTATTAATTTCGGAAAGTGGTTTTGAATCAGGTAATTTCACATTAAAATTTAATTGAAAAAAACGAATATGTAAATTTTGATGGGATAATTTATGTTGAATTATTTGAGGATTTAGTATGATAATCTCATGAGCTTTTTGATTATAAAAATTCATTTCGGCACATTGATTCATAACATCAAGTTCGGTTACTAGTTCGTTAGTTTCTATTAGCGGAAATTCGTATAAATTTTCCCAAATCCCTTTTCCTTCTCGTTTTTGAACTATAAAATTTCCATCAACATCTTTCAAAACCAAATAATTAAAATATTTATTAGTTACCTTGGTTTTTTTACTTTTTACAGGTAATTGCGTTACCTTGTTATATTGTAAAGCGGCACAAGAAGATGAAAAAATGCAAGAATTACAATTTGGATTTTGAGGCACACATTGTAAAGCACCAAACTCCATGATTGCCTGATTAAAAAGCGCAGGGTTGTTATTAGGTAAAACTTCTTGTGCTAAATTTTGAAATTCCTTTTTAGTTTTTCCGTCCGAAATATCGCTATCAATATTAAAATAACGACTCAAAACTCTAAAAACATTCCCGTCAACAACAGCTACAGGTTCGTTAAATGAAAAAGAAGCAATTGCGGCAGCGGTGTATTCGCCAACTCCTTTTAATTTGAGAAGGTCATTGAAGTTATCAGGGAATTCGCCATTTAATTCGTTGGCAATAAACTTTGCAGTAGCGTGTAAATTTCGAGCTCTAGAATAATAGCCTAATCCTTGCCAAAGTTTTAAAACTTGTTCTTCTTCGGCTTTTGCTAGGTCAAAAACAGTTGGAAATGTTTCTGTAAATGCTAAAAAATAGGGTAAACCTTGCGCCACTCTTGTTTGTTGAAGCATAATTTCTGATAGCCAAATTAAGTACGGATTTGTGGTGTTTCGCCAAGGTAATTCGCGCTTATTTTGTAAATACCAATGAATTAAAGAGTTAGAAAATTCCATGTTTTTTTATTGAGCAACAAAAATAAATCTTTAGTAATTAAAATTTAATCAATTATGATTGATTTATTGTTTTTTTAATTCTTATATTTGCAAACTCAAAAAAATACACAATATATTAAATACGAAAGAAAATGACGAAAGCAGATATCGTAGCGAAAATTTCAGAAAAATTAGGTCTTGAAAAAGGAGATGTTCAGGCAACTGTTGAGACTTTTATGGAAGAAGTAAAAAATTCATTAGAAACTGGTGACAATGTTTATTTAAGAGGTTTTGGTAGTTTTATCATCAAAACAAGAGCTGAAAAAACAGGAAGAAACATTTCTAAAAATACTACAATTAAAATCCCTGCACATAACATCCCTGCATTTAAACCTGCTAAAGTGTTTGTAGAAAGCGTTAAAGAAAAAACAGAAGTTACAGTATAAAAATAAATTATTAATCTAAACACCAACATGTTATGCCAAGTGGTAAAAAAAGAAAAAGACATAAGGTAGCAACTCACAAACGTAAGAAAAGAGCGAGAGCAAACCGTCATAAAAAGAAAAAGTAGTTTAAAACTACTTTTTCTTTTTTAGAAAAAAGTTCATTGAAATTAATCAATTCAACATTGATTATCGGGAAAAATCCTGTAAAATTATTATTTAATCCATCTGTGAAAATGTTAGATGATGGATGTTAGATGATGGATGAATTAAAAACACCCAGCATCAAAACATCAAGCACCTAGCACAAACAGATAAAAATGTACCGCATGAACAAAGAATTAATTATTCGATCAGGTTCAGACGCTGTAGATTTTGCCTTATTAAAAGATGGAAAACTAATTGAATTACACAAAGAAGAAGAAAAACAAAGCGATTTTGCTGTTGGTGATATTTTTATTGCCAAAATACGCAAACCCGTTGCTGGCTTAAATGCCGCTTTTGTGAATCTAGGTTATGAAAAAGATGCTTTTTTGCATTATCATGATTTAGGTCCAAACCTTCCTTCTTTGATGAAATTTATTAAACTTGTAAGCGCAGGTAAATTAAAAGATTATTCACTCAAAAATTTTCCTTTTGAAGCTGAAATCAACAAAGACGGATCAATTATGGATATTTTAAGTCCAAATCAGTCGATTTTAGTTCAAGTGGTAAAAGAACCTATTTCTACAAAAGGTCCCAGAATTAGTTCTGAGATTTCTTTAGCAGGAAGATATGTGGTTTTAGTTCCTTTTTCAGACCGAGTTTCTGTTTCTCAAAAAATAGAATCTAGAGAAGAAAAAGATCGACTAAAAAGACTGGTTCAATCCATTAAACCAAAAGGATTCGGCGTTATTGTGCGAACAGTAGCCGAAGGCAAAAAAGTAGCCGAACTTGATAAAGATCTACAAACCCTTCTAGAAAGATGGATGTCGATGAGTCGTCGTTTACAGACTGCACATCATCCATCCAAAGTTTTAGGAGAGTTAAACAAAGCTTCTTCTATATTGAGAGATGTATTTAACGATACGTTTTCTTGTATTCATGTAGATGACGAAGATTTGTATTTAGAAACGAAGGAGTATTTGCAAGAAATAGCTCCGGATAAAGTGTCTATCGTAAAACACTATCAGTCTAAAGACACACCTCTTTTTGAGAAATATCATATTGAACGACAAATAAAAACGTCTTTTGGAAAAACAGTTTCCATGAGCAAAGGTGCTTATTTAATTATTGAACATACCGAAGCGTTACACGTTATTGACGTTAACAGTGGTAATCGTTCAAGCAAAGCAACTAGCCAAGAAGATACTGCACTTGAAGTTAATATGATTGCCGCAGCAGAAATAGCTCGTCAATTAAGACTTAGAGACATGGGCGGAATTATTGTGGTGGATTTCATTGATATGCAAAATCCAGAAAACCGCAAAGTTTTATATGATTTCTTAAGAGAAGAAATGAGTGACGATAAGGCCAAGCACAAAATCTTGCCTCCTAGCAAATTTGGATTAATTCAAATAACTAGACAAAGAGTCAGACCAGAAGTTAATATTAAGACAAGAGAAGAAGACCCTAATAATGAACATGGGGAAATTGAAGCTCCTATTTTAATTGTTGACAAAATTGCAACTGACCTTGAACGCATTATAAAAGACCATAAAAAAGTTGTACTTAACGTGCATCCGTTTGTGGCAGCATACCTTACTAAAGGTTTTCCATCATTACGTTCGAAATGGTTTTTCGAATATAAAAAATGGGTGAAAATTATACCTCGTGACGCTTACACGTATCTAGAGTTTCATTTCTTCGACAAAGAAGGAAACGAAATTCTAGTAAAATAATACCGGGATGTATCCTGTAAAAAAAACCGCTACTCGAAAGAATAGCGGTTTTTTTGTGTCTTGAAATTAGAAACTTAATCTAATATATATTCCAATCTCACAGTAATTCTTGCCGTTTTATTTTTGCTATACGTATCATTGTTTCCGCCATAGCTATCTTCTTCGGTTGAACCTTGGCCTGTAATTTGGAAAACGCCCATACTTGCCGATTTTAATTTCCCTAAACTTCCATCTGCAGTGCTTACAATTTTTTGAGCACGCTCACTAGCATCTTTTGACGCATTTTGAATCAAACTATGCTTT
>JBIKZB010000258.1:0-3047 GCA_044354955.1 Flavobacterium sp.
TTTAAATCTCTAGCCATTTCTGTACGAATTAAAATCTAAAATGAGAGAATGCTTTATTAGCATCTGCCATTTTGTGAGTATCCATTCTTTTCTTAACAGCAGCACCTTCTTCTTTAGCCGCAGCTAAGATTTCAGAAGCTAATTTACCTGCCATTGATTTTTCGTTTCTTCTTCTTGCATAAAGAATCATCCATTTGATAGCATAAGAAATCTTTCTATCTGGACGAATTTGCATTGGAATTTGGAATGTAGCTCCACCCACTCTACGTGAACGAACTTCTACGTGAGGCATAACATTTGTTAACGCATCTTTCCATACTTCTAAAGCAGATTTTTCTGCATCTTGCTTTTTAGTTTCAACGATTTCTAATGCATCGTAGAAAACTTTAAAAGCTGTTGATTTTTTACCATCCCACATTAAGTTGTTCACAAAACGTGTTACTAACTGATCGTTAAATTTTGGATCTGGTAAAAGTGGTCTTTTTTTGGCCGCTCTTTTTCTCATGTCTTTTCTTTAAAAGATTTTAAATTACTTTTTCTTTCCAGTTGGTGCAGGTGCTTGTCCTGGTTTTGGACGTTTTGCTCCATACTTAGATCTACGTTGTGTTCTTCCTGCAACACCCGCAGTATCTAATGCTCCACGTACGATGTGGTAACGTACACCTGGTAAATCTTTTACTCTTCCACCTCTAACTAATACTATCGAGTGCTCTTGTAGATTATGACCTTCTCCAGGAATGTATGCATTCACCTCGTTACCGTTTGTTAAACGAACCCTAGCTACCTTTCTCATTGCTGAGTTTGGTTTTTTAGGAGTTGTTGTGTAAACACGAGTACACACACCTCTTCTTTGAGGACAAGAATCTAAAGCAGCCGATTTACTCTTCTTAGTTATTTGGGTTCTCCCTGTTCTTACTAATTGTTGAATTGTTGGCATAATTAAATACTAAAAATTTTTACTGTTTAAAATTCCCGCTTTTTACGGGGTTGCAAATGTAGGAATTATTTTTTACTTTCCAAATCATAATTTATTAATTTTCAATATGATTGTGTTTTGGTAGTGTTTTGATTTGTATTGAGTTACAAAAAAGAAAGACAAATTCAAGCTAGCCCCGATGAGAGCAAACTACCATGTAGTGCGGACAGCGGGAACATGGTAACCAAAAATTCCCAAGTCATTCGCTACTGCAAATAAAATTTATTTTACTTTTTTTCGTTTCTTTACTGCTATGAAATTCCTTTTTGGCCTTATCCTGTGTTTTTGCTTCCAATTTTCATTGGGGCAAAACTTCTATTTAAAAATTGCCGGAACATCTGAAAAAGAAAACAATACCATTGACAGCTTACAATACGAATCTAAACACGCTACAGTTGCGCTAATTTTAGAAGAACAAAAACGTTTTGAAAGCAAGTTGACAAATCAAGGTTTTTTTGATTGGTTGTTGTTGGAACAAAAAAAGGTGAACGATAGCAGTTTTGTTTTTAAATACAGCTTAGGGAATTCAATAAAAAACAATAATATATATATTGGTAAACTTTCTGCCGAAGAAAAATCGCTATTACAATTAGAAAATGACACTTTAATTATTGCCACAAATGAAGTAGAGAATTTCATGAAAAGCAAAATTATTCTGTTAGAAAAGAAAGGTTATTCTTTAGCGAATTTACAATTAGTGAATCAACGAAAAATAGAAAACAGTTTGATATCTGATTTACAACTGAAATTAAACTCGAAAAGAAATATTACTGATATTGTTATTGTGGGTTACGATAAATTCCCAACAGGAATAAAAAAGGCAATTACCAAAAAAGCAAAAAAAGCAACTTTCAATCAAGACAATTTAAAACAGATTAATGATGCTTTTGAAAAATTACAATTTGTTAACCAACTAAAATATCCTGAAATCTTATTCACCCAAGATTCTACCAAAATTTTCGTTTACGTTGAAAAATCAAAACCCAATAAATTTGATGGTTTTATAGGATTTTCAAACGATGACCAAAGCAAATTGACTTTTAACGGTTATTTAGATTTGCAATTGCAGAACATTTTGAATTCGGGTGAAAAATTCAATTTGTATTGGAAAAACGATGGCAACAGACAAACTTCGTTTAATATTGGAACCGAATTGCCGTATATTTTTAAAAGTCCGATTGGAATTAAAGCCAATTTGAGAATTTTTAAACAAGATTCTACTTTTCAGAATACGGTTACCGATTTGAATTTGGGTTACTATTTCTCATACAATACAAAAGCTTTTGTTGGCTATCAAAAAACAAATTCTGTGGATATCCAAAACACAAATTCATTTAGTTTGAATGATTTCACGAATACCTTCTTAACTTCGAGCTTTGAACATCTTGAATTAAATCCTGATAGTTTTATTTTTCCTGAAAAGGCAAAAGTTTTTGTGAAATTTGGGACAGGAAATAGAACGATTGCATCTCAAAAAACGAGTCAGTTTTTCACTCAGTTGGATTTGAGTTACAATGTAAATCTGAACCCAAAAAACAGCATTTATTTAAGAAACCAGTCTTTTTATTTACAAAGTAATGATTATGTAATTAATGAGTTGTTTCGATTTGGCGGTATCAATTCGATACGAGGTTTTAACGAAAATAGCTTACAAGCCAATGCTTACACCGGAATTATTGCCGAATATCGTTATTTAGTTGCTTCTAATTTATACATACACTCCATCACCGATTTTGGTTATTTCCAAGACAAAACTTCTAATACAGAAGACCGATTATTAGGTTTGGGATTCGGATTTGGATTGTTTACCAAAAATGGACTTTTTAATTTGGTTTATGCCAACGGAAGTACAAGCAACCAAGCCATAAAACTTTCCAATTCAATTGTTCATATTAGTTTTAAAACGAATTTTTAAGATTAAGTCACGGATTAAATGATTTTCACGGATTACTTTTCCATTGGAATATTTTAAAAAATCCATCTAATCCTTTAATCCGTGGCAAAACAAAACTATTGAAAATCAAAATCTATAATAAATCAAACTAAAATCCTATCTTTGCGCCATGGAAAA
>JBIKZB010000259.1:0-3040 GCA_044354955.1 Flavobacterium sp.
TGACGCTCTTAAGAACTGGAAATTTATTGTTTTTTTAGTGATTTTAGGAATGTTTGCAATTGCTAATAATCATCAATACGATGCTAAAAATTATAGAATTACCGAATTAAATAATCAAGTAAAAGAATTGCGTTCCGAGTTTGTAGATCGTCGTTCTGAATTGATGAAATTAAAAATGGAATCTACCGTGGCAAAGAAAATGGAAGTACGTAATATTTTGCCTTCTGAAGTTCCGCCTGTTAAAATTGTAGTTGAAGATAAAGAAAGTAAAAAAGGTTTTTGGGATAAATTAAAAATATGGCAATAGAAGATAAAAAAATATCGTATCGCATGTATTTTGTAGCTGTTGTGTTTTTCATGATGGCTGTATTTATTTTGATTAAACTTAACAATATTCAGTGGGTAGAAGGAAAATACTACCGTCAACTTGCCAAAGAAAGAACGGTTAAAAATTTTACAATTCCAGCCAATAAAGGAAATGTGTATTCTTCAGATGGAAGTTTATTGGCAACATCAATTCCTGAGTATACCGTTTATTTTGATGCGGTAGCGCCTTCAGACAAAAATTTTAAAGAAAATATAGAAGGGCTTTCCGATTCGTTATCGGTTATGTTTGGAAAATCTTCGGGACATTATCAAGCAAAATTACAGCGTGCTAGAGCTAATAAAAGCCGCTATGTTTTTTTGGCTAAAAAATTAAGTTATACCGAGCAAGTACGTTTGAAATCATTTCCGTTGTTTAATAAAGGTGCTAACAAAGGCGGTCTTATTATTGAGCAAAAAATTGTACGTGAACATCCAATTGGATTGGTAGCAAAAAGAACTATTGGTTACGAACGTTCTAATGAAGATGGTAAAGGTTTAGAATATGCCTTTCGTGATTATTTGAATGGAAAAAATGGTCACAGAATGATGCAAAAAATTGCAAAAAATCAATGGAAACCTATTAGCGACATCAACGAAAAAGAGCCGCAAGATGGCTATGATATTATTTCAACTATAGATGTTTATATTCAAGATATTGCGCACCATGCATTATTAAAACAATTAGAATATTATACTGCAGATCACGGTTGTGTGGTTGTAATGGAAACAAAAACTGGACATATAAAAGCGATTTCAAATTTAGGAAGAGCCGAGGATGGTTCATACTATGAAACACAAAATTATGCAATTACCGAATCGCATGAGCCGGGTTCGACCTTCAAATTGGTTGATTTAATAGCAGTTTTAGATGATAAAAAAGCAGATACCAGTACAGTTTACGATTCTAAAGGGGGCGTAATTGAATATTTTGGTAGAAAAGTAAAAGATTCTAAACCTGGAGGTTATGGTAAAATTTCGTTAGCTAAAGGGTTTGAAGTTTCATCAAATACAGTATTGGTTCAATCGGTTTACAATAATTATAAAAATAATCCAAAGCAATTTGTGGATAGAATAAATAGCTATGGTTTAAATAAACCCTTAGGATTACCAATAAAAGGAGAAGGAAAGCCTATAATTCCTCAGCCAGGTACAAATCGTTGGTCAGGTGTGGCCTTGCCTTGGATGGCATTTGGTTATGGATTATCAGTAACTCCACTACAAACACTAACATTGTATAATGCTGTTGCTAATAATGGAGTAATGGTAAAACCAATTTTTGTTAGTGAAATAAAAGAATGGAATAAAACCATTAAAAAGTACAATACAGAGGTAATTAATCCAAAAATCTGCACACAAGAAACGCTGAATAAAGTAAAAGCGATTTTAGAAAATGTAGTAAAAAAAGGAACAGGTTCTAAACTTTATTCTAAAGATTTCTCTATGTCGGGAAAAACAGGAACCGCTCAAGTGGGATATAAAGACAAATCAAAAATGTATTATGCTTCATCATTCGTGGGCTATTTTCCAGCAAATGAGCCTAAATATTCATGCATCATAGTTGTTCATAAGCCTAACGTTGCAGCAGGATATTATGGAGGGGATGTAGCTGGACCTGTTTTCAAAAGAATTGCTCAAAAAATATTTACCGATTCTCCTTCTACAAATCATGTAAAAAATATTGATGCAAAATTGGTTTCACAAGAGAATAGCTATAATAGCTATTATAAAAAAGTTGAAAAGGAAACCAAAATTGTTCCAAATGTAAAAGGAATGGACGGAATGGATGCTTTAGCATTATTAGAAAATTTAGGATTAAAAGTGAAGGTGATTGGTATGGGAAGAGTAAAAAAACAATCTTTAACATCAGGACAAGCTTTTAATAAAAATCAAACAATCATAATTGAATTATCGTGAAGCAATTAAAAGATATATTATATAAAGTAGGGATTGAAGCAGTTCATGGAGCTACCGATATTACTATTTCAAAAATTGAATTCGATTCAAGAAAAATTGAATTGAACGATGTTTTTGTGGCGATTAGAGGCACTCTTTCTGATGGTCATGATTATATTGAAAAAGCATTAAGTCTTGGTGCAATTGCTGTTGTTTGTGAGGAATTTCCGAGTGTGATTGTAAATGGGGTTACTTACGTTAAAGTAAAAGATTCTAACAAAGCATTGGCATTTTTAGCCGCTAATTATTACGATAATCCTTCCGAAAATATGAAATTAGTTGGCGTTACAGGAACTAATGGTAAAACAACAATTGCTTCATTATTATATCAATTGTTTAAGAAAGCGGGTTATAAAGTAGGTTTGTTATCAACTGTTAAAATCATGGTTGACACCGAAGAATTCAAAGCAACTCACACTACGCCAGATTCTTTGACGCTGAATTATTATTTGGATCAAATGATTCAAGATGGCTGCGAATTTTGTTTTATGGAAGTTTCTTCGCATGGTGTTCATCAAAAACGTACTGAAGCATTGCGTTTCACAGGTGGTGTTTTTACCAATTTATCTCACGATCATTTAGATTATCATAATACGTTTGCAGAATATCGTGATGTAAAGAAATCTTTTTTTGATAGTTTATCTAAAGACGCTTTTGCAATTACCAATATCGACGATAAAAACGGGTTGGTAATGCTTCAAAATACGAAGGCAAAAAAACT
>JBIKZB010000030.1:0-10383 GCA_044354955.1 Flavobacterium sp.
GATTTTTTATCATTGATAAAAATAACACCATCTTTAATTTCTAATTTATCTCCAGGAATAGCAGTACATCGTTTTACATAATTGGTTTTTTTATCGATAGGTTTATCATAACGTTTATCTGCTGCAATATACATATTAAACGCTGTGTCAGCAGGATAATTAAAAACAACAATATCATTACGTTTTATTTTTTCAAAACCTGGAATTCTAAAAAACGGCAAAGACGGTTTAGCTGTATATGATTTTGTTTTTAGTAATGGTAACGTATCGTGCACCATTGGAGCAGCAATAGGTGTAATAGGCGTTCTTGCTCCATAATGAAATTTACTTACAAACAAGAAGTCTCCCACCAATAAAGATTTTTCTAAAGAAGGAGAAGGAATGGTATAAGGTTGAATAAAATACGTGTGAACTAAAGTAGCGACTACAATTGCAAAAGAAAGCGAACCCAAGGTGTCCATTGTTTTATTCGGTGCTTTTAAATCACGATTAGCATTATAAGTTACTTCTTGAGTATAATTTACATAAGCGATGTAAAATCCTAATGTAACTACACCTAAAACCATATCAACGGTTGATTTTTTACCAAATGTTCTTAGTGTTTCAATCCAAATAATAGGGAATAAAAATAAATTAATAACTGGAATAAAAAGTAATAAAATCCACCATTTTGGACGATTTATGATTTGCATCAATACAATTCCGTTATATACTGGAATAAATGCTTCCCAAGATTTTCTTCCTGCTTTTACATATAATTTCCAAGTTCCAATTCCGTGAATGACTTGAACTAATAAGATAAAGATTAACCAACCTGATATTTCCATAATTTTATTTTTAGAAAAAAGAAAATAGAGAATAGAATATGGACTTTATTGAAGTCCGTTTTGAAACGCCATAGCCATTCTCTGAAATTCTTCTAGTTTATATTCAATTGTTTGATGTGTATTGTCGTTAATATAGTTTTTGTGTCTTGCAATAATAAGTTGTGTTATTAATTCAAAAGATGAACCCAATGAAATATCAATAAAATGACTAAATGATTTATCAGTTCTTGATGAAACTTCAGCTATATTACTTGGAATTGAAACAGAACATCTATTCATTTGAGAGCCTAAATCATATTGTTCATGTTTAGGAAAGAGAATTAAAATATCTGAAACATCTTTAGCTATCTCAATTCCTAATAGCCAAATTTTCAGATTTTTATAATTATGTCTCTTTTTGCCACTCATTCAGTCTTTTTTCTTTTTTCTATTCTCTATTTTCTATTTTTTTAAACCCAAAACGTCCTTCATAGTAAAAACCCCTTTTTTCCCAACTAACCATTCGGCAGCAACAACAGCTCCTAATGCAAAACCTTCTCTGCTGTGTGCTGTGTGTTTGATTTCGATTTGGTCAACTTCACTATCGTAAAAAATACTATGCGTTCCAGGAACGTTTTCAATGCGTTTTGCTTCTATATGTATTTCGTTACTAATTGGAGTTTTTAATGTCCAATTAGAATAATCGGTATGTTTGATAACGCCTTCTGCTAATGTTATAGCTGTTCCGCTTGGTGCGTCTAACTTTTGTGTGTGATGAATTTCTTCCATTGAAACGTTGTATTGTTTCAAGTTGGCCATCATTTTGGCTAAATACTCGTTTAATTCAAAAAACACATTTACACCTAAACTAAAATTAGAACCATAAATAAAACTTCCGTTTTTATCTTCACACAAAGTCACCATTTTTGGATAATCGGATAACCAACCTGTTGTTCCAGAAATCACTGGGATTCCATTATTTAAACACTCAGAAATATTGATAACAGCACTATCGGGTACACTAAAGTCGATGGCAACATCAGCATTTAATAATCCTTCAAAAGTGTTGTCTTGATCTTTTTTTAGTAAAATTTCATGCCCTCTCTCTAAAGCTATTCTTTCAATAACTTTCCCCATTTTTCCGTAACCTAAAAGTGCAATTTTCATACTCATTAGTTGTTGTAAATGTTGATTTGTTACCTAATATTTTGTTAAAAATTTAAGGTAAGTGTCATTCCGTAATTGAATTTATAATCAATTTGATTTTGATTCATGTCGGGTTTAATAGATAAATTGTCATTGACATTAAATTGCATTAAATGCCCATCAATATTAGCATCAACAATATTTAAAATATAAATAAAAGCAGTAATTAATGCAGATAAATCTCTATTTCTTTGGTGAAATTTTTGCGCACGAACTAAACGGTCATTGTCTAAATCTCCATAAATTGGGTGATTTGGATCGTAGGTGCCGTCTAATCTTCTTTTATATTCATCTCTAAACTCGTGGTATTTTTTTTGATTCCAAGTATAATAGTATATACCAGCTCCTAAACCAGCATATACAACAGGAATTTTCCAATATTTTTTGTTGTAGGCTTGACCTAATCCAGGTAACAAGGCAGAATAAAATGCTGCTTTTGCGGGTGCATTAGGATTAATTATAGCTTTTGTTGTGTCAGCTGATTTTAAAGATATTTCTTCCTGTGCTTTTACTTGAAAACTCAAAAAAAGACAAATTGAAAGCGCTATGTATTTCAATACTTTCACTATGCGTTTATAAGTTTTAAGATACGATTAAAGTCTTCTTCAGAATGAAATGGAATTGTAATTTTTCCTTTTCCACCAGCTACTTTTACATCAACTTTAGTTCCGAAATAATTTGCAAATGCTTTTTTCTCTTCTTCTTTGATGTCAAATGAGTTGCTTTTTGCAGGTTTAGCTGTTTTTGGTTTTAAACTATCTTGGTAATTTTTAACCAAAGCCTCTGTTTCTCTTACCGAAAGATTTTGAGTTACTACTTTGTGGTAAATATCACTTTGAATATCTTGATTATCGATGTTAATCAATGCTCTTCCGTGTCCCATTGAAATAAAACCATCTCTCATTCCTGTTTGAATGATGGGGTCTAATTTCAACAAACGTAAATAATTGGTAATGGTAGAACGTTTTTTACCTACGCGCTCACTCAATTCTTCTTGTGTTAAATTGATTTCTTCGATTAAACGTTGGTACGAAATAGCTACCTCAATTGGGTCTAAATCATGACGTTGGATGTTTTCCACCAATGCCATAACCAATGATTCATTATCATTTGCCAATCGAATATAAGCCGGAATTGTTTTCAATCCGATTAATTTTGAAGCACGCAAACGACGCTCTCCAGAAATTAATTGGTACTTGTTGAAATCTAATTTTCTAACGGTTATCGGTTGAATTACACCTAATTCTTTAATCGATTTGGCTAATTCTTGTAAGGTTTCTTCGTTGAAATTCGTTCTCGGTTGAAACGGATTAATTTCAATCGATTCAAGATCTAATTCAATAATATTTCCTACTACTTTATCAGCATTTTTATCCTCAACTGATTTAATATCATTTTCAGGATCTTTTAATAAAGCCGATAATCCTCTTCCTAAGGCTTGTTTTTTTACCGCTTTTGTCATCTTCTCTATTATTGATTTTTCTTAATAATTTCTTCAGCCAAGTTCAAATAATTTGTTGCGCCTTTACTCGTAGCATCATAATTAATAATGCTTTCGCCAAAACTTGGAGCTTCACTCAACTTAATATTTCTTTGAATAATTGTTTCAAATACCATATCATTGAAGTGTTTTTGTACTTCTTCAACCACTTGATTTGATAAACGCAAACGCGAATCATACATGGTTAATAACAATCCTTCAATGTCTAAACTTGGATTGTGAATTTTTTGAACACTTTTAATCGTATTTAATAATTTTCCTAAACCTTCTAATGCAAAATATTCGCATTGAATTGGAATTACAACACTATCCGCAGCTGTTAACGCATTCAATGTTAATAATCCTAACGAAGGAGCACAGTCAATTATGATATAATCGTATTTGTCTTTAATACCTTCCAATGCTTGTTTAAGCATATACTCGCGATTTTCTTTGTCTACCAATTCAATTTCGATAGCCACCAAATCAATATGAGCAGGAATCACCATAACATTTGGTGCCGAACAAGAAACAGTTGCCTCTTCAGGTGTTGCGCTATGTTCCAGAACTTGATACGAACCAATTTCTACACTTTCTACATCAATTCCTAAACCCGAACTAGCATTAGCCTGTGGGTCGGCATCAATTAAAAGCACTTTCTTTTCTAAAACACCAAGAGACGCCGCTAAGTTTACGGATGTAGTTGTTTTACCTACACCACCTTTTTGATTGGCAATTGCAATGATTTTACCCATTTGATTGTTAAAAATTTTAAGTGGTAAAAATACAATTATTTATGGTTTTTTCAAGGCAATTTTGTTAACAATGGGTTAAAGTATGATTTAACTGTTTTAGAGTCAGAAAAATATCGATTCAAAAAAAAATTTCAACTCAAAAATATTGAATTTTAATGCACTGTTCAAGTATTTGTTTCTTTGCAAATAAAAAAACACGAATATAATTCGTGTTTTGGGTATTAATTAATCACGCTTTGGTGAATTTTTTTTGCTTCGCTTTTCTTCTTTTTTCTCTTTAGCCGTTTTTAAAGGTTCCTTTTTTGCTGTTTTCTTTGCATCTTGACTTTTTGCCATAATTTCTATGTTTTAGTAAATGTAGTGATAATAAATTTAACAACATACACTCATAAAATGGATGCATTATCGAATCAAACTAAAATGTGATTTAAAGGTTTTGGTAATATTGTTTTCAGTATAGGTTATTGTAAACCAATAATCAGAAGCAGGTAAAGTTTCATTATTATAAATTCCATCCCAAAAAGGATAAATTGTGTTTAATCTATCAAGTAATTTACCGTATCGGTCAAAAATAGAAATACTCCAATTATCTAAATTATTTATTCCGTTTATTTGCCATACATCATTGTGGCCGTCATTATTTGGTGTAAAATAATTTGGATAATCAATTACCATAATTCCCTCACTTATTGGTGCCGAACAGCCATTTTTATCATATACCGTTATGGTATGATTTCCAGGGCTTACATTTTCAAAGACTGAATTCGTTTGTGGAGTTTCATTGTCTAATTGGTATAAGTAATCTCCATTTGAAAAAGCAGTAATTGTAATGGTTTGGTGTTCTGAAAACGCTTCATGTATAGTGTAGTCAATTGCAGTTAAGGTTGGCTGAAAAACAGTTACTGCAATGGTTTGTGGTACAGCACAAGAATTTGATGTTGGAGTAAAAGTATAGCTTCCAGAAACTAAATTATCAATTACAGAAGGTGTCCATATGCCAGAAATTCCGTTAGGTGATGTAGCAGGAAGGGTAGGTGGCAATTCACCCGCACATAAATTCAGATTGTCTGTAAAATCAGGATAAAAATTATCTCCAACGGTTATAGTAACCGAAAAAGGGCTAATAATAGTGCATGAAATAGGTTGTGGTGTAAATGTGTAAGTGATAGTTCCTAATGTTGCT
Organism: Flavobacterium sp.; assembly: GCA_044354955.1. Lineage (GTDB taxonomy): Bacteria > Bacteroidota > Bacteroidia > Flavobacteriales > Flavobacteriaceae > Flavobacterium. The sequence goes on from JBIKZB010000030.1 coordinate 5,431, forward strand.
GTGTTAATTGTTGAAGGATTCCAAGTTCCAATCAATGGGGTACTATTGGTTGAAAAAGTAGGAAGCGGAGGTGCTATTTCATTTAAACAATACAAGGTTTGAATTCCTGAAAAAGTTAGCGTAACGTTACTTTGTGGATTTACAGTTACGGTTATTGACTGAGGTGTGCCTAAACAACCGTTAAGTAATGTGTTTATAGTATACACAACTGTTCCACTTGTATTTCCTGAATTCAATAAAGTTTGAGAAATAGTATCTCCAGAACCATTTGAAATACCTGTTACATTAGTAGCGCTAGCCGTCCATACAATTGTTGCATTCGGGTCTGAAGCAATTAAATTTAAAGAAGTTGTTTCGTTTGAACATATTGTTGTAGCTCCAGTAAAAGTGATGGTAGTTGTATTTATTCCTACGGTTACATTAATTGTTTGTGAACTCGCACATTGATTTGGGTTGGGCGTAAAAAGATAACTTCCCGAGTTCATGTTGTCAATTGTTGCGGGTGTCCATGTTCCGCTAATTCCGTTTGGTGAGGTTGAATTTAATGTTGGAGGCGTTGTTCCAGAACAAATAAAAATAGTGTTATCAAAATCGGGTGTAATGTTGTTTGCAATTGTAATATCTATAGTAAATGGCGCATATATTATACAAGGATTAGCTTGAGGCGTAAATGTATATGTAGTAGTTCCTACAATAGAAGTGTTAATAGTTGAAGGACTCCATGTTCCGTTTATAGGCGTGCTATTTGATGATGAAGTAGGCAGTAAAGAAGGGATTTCGTTTAAACAATATGAAGTCGTAATAGTAGGAAAAGTGATAGTACTATTGGTTTGTGGATTTACCGTTACCGTTATTGTTTGTGGTGTGCCAGCACAACCATTAATCACTGGAGTTACGTTATAAATTACTGTTCCGGTAGCATTTCCAGTATAAGTTAATGTTTGAGAAATTGTAGTCCCAGAACCATTAGAAAATCCAGTTACATCTGTAGAACTTGCTGTCCAATTAAGGGTAGCCGACGTATCGGATGCGTTTAAATTTAATAGGATAGTTTCTGATGAACAGATGTTAGTTACACCAGAAAATGATGTTGTTACTGCAGGTAAAAGAGTCACAGCAGTTCTTGTATTGCTTTTGCAATTTGTAGTTTGATTGAATGATTCCGTATAATAAGTTCCCGGAATTGTTGGTGAAAATGATAAAGAATTTGAAAGTAATAAATTGCCATTTGTAGCACTATCATACCAATTAACGCTTTCGTTTGAAGAAACATTTACGCTCAAACTAGTTGCTTGATTGGAACAAATTGTTTGATTTCCATTTGAAACAGGCGAATTAGGTGATGGATTAAAATTAACAGTATAAATATCAGAAAATGAGGAACAAAAAGGATTGTTTAAATTTGAAATATCCTGTGCAACTTTAACTCTGTAATAGGTTGTGGCGCTTAAATTAGGAATAGAATAATTGGATGAATTCGCACCAACAATATCAGTGTAATTTACATTATCATTACTTTGTTGCCATTGATATACATGTGCAATACTTCCTGTGGTAGTAACCACTAAATTGGGATGAGTAATAGCGGCATTTTCGCATATGTTCATGCTGTTTCCACTTGTAGTCGAATTTGTGATAGCGCTATATTCTCCACACGTTCTAAACATAATATCATCAATAGCTAAGTCGTTTCCACAACCACCACTACCGTTATTACGCATTTTAAGTATTACGGAAGTTTGTGTTGCAGGCATGGTGAAAACTAATCCAAATTGGTTCCAGTTTGGAAATGATGTTCCAGATATATTTCCAGTATTTCCTGATTGTAGTAGAACCGTATCTGTTGCATCCCAAATTTCAAAAGTTACATTAATTGGAATACCGCTTCCAGAGCAGCCATTTGATGCAGCATTGTAGATATTTAATAGCCATGCAGAAAATTCAAATCTAGTATTGCTACAAAGTCCTGTAACTGTTCTTCTATAAAATTGCCCAGGTGTGTTGCTTGCGTTTACAATTAAGCATTTCCCATTGATGCCATTAGGAGCATTGTCTGGTGTATGATCTAAAGAATAAAGCCAATTTGATGAATTTGGAATTAAATTTGTTCTGTAATATAAAGTATATTGACCATCTTGTGGGAAACCACTGTTAACATAGGCATAGTTTGTAATACCTGCTGGTAATGCGGGGCCATATGTTGTGCCACTTCCGAAGTCTTCAAAAAATATAGGAGCTCCGCTACTTCCAGTGCAAAAACTTAACTGACCAAATGAAATGTTTGTATAGAAAACAAGTGCAATTAAGATGCAAAAGTGCTTTAGTTTTTTAGCGATATAGTTAGGCAAAATCATATCTCTAAAGTAACACATCTTTTTATGATAATTTGGTGGCAAAATGACATAAAAACTATACAAGAAAGTAGTTTTTTGTTTTTCAATTGTTTTTAGCAGTAATTACTAAATAAGTTAGTCTAAAAACACTTTCTTGTATAGGTATTGTTAAGTTAGATTGACTAATAAAATATCATTTATTGTCAATGGTTTTATATAGAGCACAATTTTTTTGCAGCATTAATTAAGGTTTCATCTGTTTTAGCGAAACAAAAACGAAGCATTTGTCTATCTGTAGCATCATTGTAAAAAACTGAAATTGGAATAGAAGCCACACCATGATTCACAATCAATTCTTTAGCAAAATCTACATCATTTTTTTCTGAAATTTGATTGTAATTCACCACTTGAAAATACGTTCCATCGCAAGGCATTAACTCAAAGCGACTGTCTTTGATTAGGTTTTGAAATAAATCGCGTTTGCGTTGGTACATTTTCGAAACTTCGCTAAAATCAACTACATTTAAATATTCTGAAATAGCGTGTTGCGAAAAACTATTCACACTAAACACTAAAAACTGATGCACTTTTTTTATTTCGTACATTAAATTTTCAGGTGCAATTAGATAACCAACTTTCCAACCGGTAACGTGTAACGATTTTCCAAAAGAAGAAGCGACAATTGTTCTTTCGACTAATTTAGGGCGTGTATTAAACGAAATATGCGGTTGCGAAAACGTTATGTATTCATACACTTCGTCTCCTAAAATAAGAATTTGAGGATGTTTTTCTAAAATGGTTTCTAAAGCTTCAAAATCTTGTTCTGTCCAAATTCTCCCTGTAGGATTGTGCGGGTTATTGATGACAATCATTTTGGTTTTAGCCGAAATAGAGCTTTCAATTCGGTTGAAATTCGGCGTATAATCATCGTTTAATGAAACACGAACTGGTTTTCCACCCACTACCAAAACGGAAGGTTCGTAACTGTCATAACTTGGATCTAAAATTAATACTTCGTCACCCTGATTTACAAACGTGTTAATCGTTGTAAAAACGCCTTGTGTTGCACCAGCGGTAATCAATAGTTCGGTTGCAGTATTTACTTTTCTACCATATTGTTTTAAGGTTTGATTCGCAATTTTTTCCAATAACGAAGGTAAACCCGCCATGGGTGTATATTGGTGAACGTTTTCTCGAATAATACGCTCCGAAATTTGCAACAAACGCTCATCTTCAGGGAAATTTGGAAATCCTTGCGATAAATTAATAGCTCCGTGCTCGTTCGCTAATTGCGACATTACAGAGAAAATACTGGTGGTGATATTAGGTAGTTTTGACATGTTACAAATTTAGGAAACTAAGATAGATTTCTTTTACTTTGTATTTCAAAAAATTGCACATTGAAGATAATAATTCTAACACCGATGGAAATTGAGCGAGAAAAAGTCCTAAACGCTTTAGCTCGAATTCCCAATTTGAATCATACCTACGAAGTAATCGTTTCTGGAATTGGTCGTGAAAGTACGGCTAAAGCGATGATGAAATTGCCACCACACGATATTTGTGTATTGATGGGTTTTGCCGCTGTAGTTGGAAAAGAAGCCCATTTACCCGATTATTTGCATTTAGGAAAGCCTATCGAAATTACCAATGCCTCGCTTTACGGTTACGAAGGCGGCTTGTTTGAAAACGGAAAACCCATCATCACCGAAAAACCAAAACTAAATTTACCTTGTTTGTCTTCCTTAACTTCCGATAAGTTTGTAAGAACAACCGATTTAGCTGAAAAAACAGTTGTAAATATGGAAGATTACACGTTTAAATTTTTGAAAAAACCACAAGATTTTATCGTGCGCATCATCTCCGATTTTTTACCTCACGAAACCGAAATCGACTTTTTTGAAGAAGTGAAAGGGATTGATTTTCTTGAAGGTGTGATGACGGTGGATGATTATTTGGAACGCGGATAACACGAATGCTGTGCAACGCTGTTTTATAGATTTTTATAAAAAAACACCAACATTTCTGCTGGTGTTTTTAAATTATGTGATTTAGCTTTGTTGAACTTACGTTTCTCCTTTGTCGAAATGACATCGAAAAATTAATCTTCCAATAAAACCTCTAAAATACTAATCGCAGCTTCGCTAATTTTAGTTCCAGGGCCAAAAACCGCTACGGCTCCGGCGTCGAATAAGAATTGGTAGTCTTGGTGTGGAATTACACCGCCAACAATGACCATAATATCTTCTCTTCCGTATTTTTTTAATTCTTCAATAACTTGTGGTACTAAGGTTTTGTGTCCCGCTGCTAACGAAGAAACGCCTAAAATGTGCACGTCGTTTTCAACCGCTTGTTTCGCAGCTTCTTGTGGCGTTTGGAATAGAGGACCAATATCCACGTCAAAACCTACATCGGCATAACCCGTTGCTACTACTTTCGCACCACGATCGTGACCGTCTTGTCCCATTTTCGCAATCATAATACGAGGACGACGACCTTCTTTCTTTGCAAAAGCATCGGCTAATTGTTTTGCTTTTTCAAAACTTTCGTCGTTTTTAATTTCTTTACTATACACGCCGCTAAAACTTCTAATTTGTGCTTTATATCTTCCGAAAACTAC
>JBIKZB010000031.1:0-10334 GCA_044354955.1 Flavobacterium sp.
TGGAATCAGAAACACCATTGTTTCCTAAAGTAGAACGATTTATATCTTTATCAAATATTTGAACTGCTAAATCGCCATTATAGCCCGACAATAAAACATCATTTTCATCCCTTACTTCTCCTGTAATCTTTGTTAAACTTAAGGCTTGTAAAACTGGCAATGGTTGATTGGTTGGCACATCATTTACTTTTGTTAATACAATTTTAGGCTCTGGAATTGCCAATTTTAAAGCTGGATCACCAATATAAAAAACTACTCTCCTATTATCAGACCCAGTACTTAGTTTAGTCAAACGTAATGCTTCCGCAATAGACGGATAATTATTCGAACCAAAAGCATATAAATCCTCACTAAATAAATTGTTCATTACAAAACCAGTTGTAACTCCAATTTGACGTGTAGTTGCGATTAAACTGATAGCCCCTCCATTTTTATTCCAATACATATATTCACCTCCGGTAAAACGATTTGGGTCATCAAAACGAGTAAATTCACAGGTTATTGTTATAAAAAGTGGATACCTGTAACGATTGGTTAAATTTTGAGCATCTAATTTTTCAAAAAGTCTTTCTCTTGCTAGTGATTCTTCGCCACCATGTCCAAAATAATTAAATACTAAAGCGCCAAGTTCTATAGCATCTAAAAAATCTTTTTTAGCCTCAGGGTATCGTTCTCCTCCTGCCGCAACTTGCTGTAAATAAGAATCAGTATGGATTTTTTTTACATTTACAAATGGTTTTTGAGCTGTTAATGTATTTGCTAAATTATCTAATCCAAACTGAAGAGTTGCATCGGTAGAATTATCGGCATCATCTGAATAAATAACATAATTATTACGCCATCTTCCGTACGATTTTTCGTCATGATAATCAATTACCTTATCTACCATTTCTTTAGCTTGACTAATTGATGCAACTAACATTCTTCCTACAGCAATATCAATTCCATCAAAAGACCCCAACATTTGACCTTCACCATCATCCATCAAACCAAAAAAATCATCCGACATAAAAGTGGAATACAATGAAAAATTGGAAACATTATTAGTTTCAGTAGCTAACGGATTAAAACCGTGAAAAACAGGAACAATATTCGTATTATTAAATAATCTGCTTTTATAATCATAAGAAGCATCTCCAAAAAGGTTAACATATTTTACTCTTTTATCGGGTGTAGAAGCATTCCAATATACATATTTAATAAAATTACGAATAGCAGCAACATCTTGCTTTCCAGAAGAAAATTCTTGGTAAATTTTTTCAAGTGTTACTACCCTAACCACCAAACCAGAATTACTTCTATGGAAATCAGCTAATCGTTCTGCTTGTGTTGCTAAAAACTCAGGCGTAAAAATCAAATAATCAATATCTTGAAAATTTCCTTGAGCATCTTTAAAAATAGACCCTTTTAAATTTTGATTCACAACAACTGCGCTTGATTCACGAAGAGGAGCAAAAGTGTCTGATAAATCTATAGCAACATATTTTTTTGCTGTACCTAAATTCACTTTAAAATTAAAATTAGCTCCAGAAGTATTTTCATAGGATGCGACATTAAACCTATCTGTAACATCCCAAACTTGAGAAATACCAGTGGCATTTGTAATTTTATATTCCCCAATTCCAATATTAGTTTCTTCTAAATCATTAGAAAAAAAGAATTGCTTTGAAAAACCGGTTAAATTGCGTTTAACTTTTAATCTTATAAAATCTAAGTAACCATTTGAACTTGGAACACCCCCATTATTATAAGCTAATGCAATTGATATTGAAGAAGATGTTGCATTAAAAACTGTATTTAAAGCAGATTCATAGCCCTCAACTCCGGTTCCAGATGTTAATTGTGGAAATACTAATGTTCCTAAATCAACGGCATTAGCTTTTATGTTAAATGAAGAAGTGCCAAATGACTTTGATGCAGTATTAACTTTAATTTGAATAGGAACAGTTATATCAATATTTGGAATAGAAAAATCAAAATTTTGTAATTCATCGATATTAAATTGTTCGCCAAACCATCTTCTACCAACTTTACCAGGGTTTACTAGATCTTTTTCATAATACAAGACATCATCAAACTGTGTAAATGATACAGATGAAACACTGACTGGCTGTACAGCTTGCTCAATTCTTTTACCTGAAATACCTCCTCCAGAAGTAATATAATAATAGGACTTGTCCGCAAAAAGATTCACACTAGTTAAACTTTCAGTATTCCAAGTATCCACTCCCTCTGCATAAAACAAAATGTAATCGCTGTTATCAAAAACACCATCTTCTTGACCAATAAACTGAATAGCATTTTCGACCAAATCATCAGAATATGGTATCGAATTATTTAATGGAAGCATACGACCGCCATTGCCAAAGATTTTAATATTTCTTGGATCAATATTTACATTAAAACCTATGCTTTGAAGAAAAGATTTAGTTATTTTATAAACTCCTGATTTTTCAACATAAAAACGATACCAATTACCTGTAGCTAAAACCGAATTAGAAACCGCTTGAACTACATTTTGATTTTGACTTCTATTCAATTGTTTATCCTGGTAACTATACGTAAAGGAAATCACTTTTTTAAATTCACTTCCTACTTTAATAATAGGATTTAAAATTAAAATACCCTTATAATCCTCTCGAACACGAACTAGTTCTATTGAAGCTTGAATTTTATTTGAAATAAGATTAGCATCTAAATCATAAAGTTCAGATTCATTTATAGATTGATATGTCACATTAGAGATAACCAAAGTAGAAACATCTGTTTGAGCTGTAACTGAAATAAGTTTTCTATATTGAATTTTTCGCTGTGAAATATCAATATTAAAAAATTCAAAATCAAATTGCGGTACTTTAATAGAAGCATCAGCGGCGCTGAAGTCAACCTTAGAATACCAATTAATAGAAATATTATCCGTCTGCTGACCAAAAGTAAACAGAGAAAATAGTAACAACAAAAATAAGACAGCCTTTTTCATTAACTTTAAAACGTGTTTAAGACATATATATTACAAAGAGAGAAAAATAATTTATTTTAATCTAATTTTTTACAATAAAACTTAATATAAAACGTTGTTAGAGATAAGAATTTAATATAAATTAATTTTTTTTTACAAAAAACTAAAAACATGTTGCATTTTAATTCATTATTATTATCTTGCGACACGAAATTTATTACCTACTAAAGTATGAAAATTAAGAAAATTATGGCTTTAAAAGTGCTAGTAGTATTAGCGCTAACATTAGGCTTTACAGGTTGTAGTAAGAAAGGAAGCACTAAAGGTGGATCTACAGCTACAGGATGGAAAATCAATGACAAAAAAGGTGGATTCCAATTTAACGACAAGTTTAAACAACAAGAAACACCTCCAGGAATGATTTCTATTGAAGGTGGAACGTTTACGATGGGTAAAGTTCAAGACGATGTTATGCACGATTGGAATAATTCTCCAAACCAACAACACGTTCAATCTTTCTTTATGGATGAAACAGAAGTAACTAATAAAATGTACTCTGAGTACTTGTTTTGGGTAAAAACTGTTTTCCCTCCAACAGAAGAAAACTACAAACATATTTATAATGGAGCAATTCCAGATACTTTAGTATGGAGAAATCGCTTAGGTTATAATGAAACAATGACTAACAACTACTTAAGACATCCAGCTTATGCTGATTACCCAGTAGTAGGGGTTAATTGGATTCAAGCTGTAGAATTTAGCAAATGGAGAACTGACCGTGTAAACGAAAACATCTTAGAACGCGAAGGATACCTTAAAAAAGACAATAAAATTAAATTAGGTTCTGATATAACTGCTGAAAATTCTTTTAGTACAGAAACTTATATCAATACTCCATCAAAAGCATTTGGAGGTAATGAAGAAGTTGTATTGAAAAAAGAAATGGGTGGTGGAAGAAGACCTGCTGCTGATACTGCCAAAAATGTATACGCTCAAAGAAGTTCTGGTTTAATTTTACCAGAATACAGACTTCCTACAGAAGCCGAGTGGGAATATGCTGCAGTAGCTTTAGTTGGTAACAGAGAATATAACATTTATAAAGGACAAAAGAAATATCCTTGGAATGGTCAATATACACGTTCTTCTAAAAGACAATATAGAGGCGACCAATTAGCCAACTTTAAACAAGGTAAAGGAGATTACGGTGGAATTGCAGGTTGGTCTGATGACGGAGCTGATATTACAAATAAAGTAAAAGCATACGCACCAAATGATTTTGGTTTATATGACATGGCAGGTAACGTTGCTGAATGGGTACAAGATGTTTACAGACCTATAGTTGATGATGAAGCTAATGATTTTAACTACTATAGAGGTAACGTTTATACTAAAAATAAAATTGGTGAAGACGGTGTTGTTGAATTAGTAACTTCAGACAACATTAAATACGATACTTTAAGCAATGGTAGAATTATGGCTAGAAACTACCCTGGTCAAATTGCACAAGTTCCTGTTGATGAAAACGAAACTTACTTAAGAACTCAATTCTCAACTTCTAATAATATTAATTACAGAGATGGTGATAGACAATCTACACGTTTCTACAAGTTTAATGATTCTGAAGAAGGTGGAGCTGCAGGCGATCAAAAAAGAATGTACGAAGCTCCTAAACACTCAATCACAGCAGACAGTTTAGGTAAAATGAATAAGAAATTTGACAAATCTGACAAAAGAACTACTTTAGTAGACGACAATGTTAGAGTTTACAAAGGTGGATCATGGAGAGATAGAGCTTACTGGTTAGACCCAGCATCTAGAAGATTCTTCCCACAAGATATGGCTACGGACTACATCGGTTTTAGATGTGCAATGTCTAAAGTAGGTCCTAAGTCAAACAAAAAGACTCCAAGAGGAAATCCAAAACAATAATTTTCATTCAAAATACTTTAAAAAGCCCTTTCAAACGAAAGGGCTTTTTTTTATCTTCGTCGCTATTTAATATATCGCACATGATAACAATAGCTTCATTACATAATTCATTTTTAAAATGCAAAAGTGTCTCTACAGACACGAGAAAAATAGAAAAAGACTCATTATTTATAGCTCTAAAAGGCGATAACTTCGACGCTAACACATTTGCTAAAGAAGCAATAGAAAAAGGCGCTAAATACGTTATAATTGACAATCCAAACTACACAATAGACGAGCGCACGATTCTTGTAGAAGATTCTCTTATTGCATTACAAGAGCTAGCAAAATATCATAGAACATATTTAGGAATAACTATAATTGCATTAACAGGAAGCAATGGAAAAACCACTACTAAAGAACTAATTCATGCCGTTCTATCTAAAAAGTATAGGACACTAGCAACAATTGGCAATTTAAATAATCATATTGGAGTACCGCTTACACTTTTACGTTTCACAAAGGAAACCGAAATAGGAATTATTGAAATGGGCGCCAATCACCAAAAAGAAATTGAATTCTTATGCCAAATTACACAACCTGATTACGGTTACATTACTAATTTTGGAAAAGCACATTTAGAAGGATTTGGTGGAGTTGAAGGCGTAATCAAAGGCAAGAGCGAGATGTATAATTTCCTCAAGAACAACAATAAAATTACTTTTGTAAATTTAGACGACACAATTCAAAAAGAAAAAACAGAAAATATAAAAAAATATACTTTTTCAACAAAAGCAACAGATTCAGATGTAAGTATTTCAAAAATTGAAGCTAACCCTATGGTTAAGATTACTTACAACAATCAATCGATAAACTCACATCTAATCGGAATTTACAATGCAAACAATATCAATGCAGCTATAACAATTGGTAACTATTTCAAAGTTTCAGATGATTTAATCAAAGAAGCAATAGAAAACTATATTCCCGAAAATAATCGTTCGCAATTAATGGAGAAAAATGGCAACGAAATTATATTAGACGCTTACAATGCAAATCCAAGCAGCATGTCAGCTGCTATAACAAATTTCATACAATTAGAAAAGAAAAATAAAATCGCAATACTTGGCGACATGTTTGAACTAGGAGAGGAAAGCCTGATTGAACATAAAAAAATTATCGAATTATTAGTTAACGAAACTAATATAAAAACTTATTTCATAGGAAAAGATTTCTATAGTAATCGAATTCAGAACTCGCATATAAACTTTTTTGAAGATTTTAAGTTGTTTTCAGATTTTTTAAAGTTGAACCAACCAAATAATAGTTTACTTCTAATTAAAGGTTCGCGAGGTATGGCATTAGAAAAAACATTAGAAATTATATAAAATAAAAAAGCACTTCATATGAAGTGCTTTTTTGTGGTCGATATTGATTTAACTTCAAATCAACTACTTGAATTTTTAGACAATTTTCTTGAAATTTAAAAAACAAAAAACCTCTAAATTTCTTTAGAGGTCTTTTGGTTCGACAAGTGGGCGATGAGGGGTTCGAACCCCCGACCCCCTCGGTGTAAACGAGGTGCTCTGAACCAGCTGAGCTAATCGCCCCAATAAGACACAATACTATTACCGTATTGCGAGTGCAAATATACAAGGATTATTTGTATCTGCAAGTGTTTTTGAAAAAAAATTAAACAATTTCAGCCACCACAAAAGTACTTCCACCAATATAAATAAAATCGCAATCCATAGCCAAATCAGAAGCAGCTTCATAAGCTTCTGAAACAGAATCAAATACTTTTCCTACCAACCCAAAATCAGTCGCTTTTTCTTTTAATATTTCTGGATTTAGTCCACGAGGCACATTAGGTTTACAAAAATAATAGTAGGCATTTTTTGGAAATAAAGGCAAAACCGAATCTAAATCTTTATCATTTACGACCCCTAAAACAATATGTAGGGTTTCAAATTGATGTTTTTGAATTTGATTTAACACGATTTTTAATCCGTGACTGTTATGAGCCGTATCACAAACGGTAAAAGGTTTATGATTTAAAATTTGCCATCTACCAAGTAATCCTGTATTTTGAACTACATTTTTTAATCCTAACTTAATATGGCTTTCTTCTATTTTAAATTGTGATTGTAATAATTCTATTGTTTGAAGAACCGTTTTCTTATTATGTACTTGATAATCTCCTAACAAGGCACATTCGAAAGTAACTTCAGGGTTATCTTGAGCAAAATAAATTGGGGCAATTTCTAATTTCGCTTTATCTATAAAAACAGGTTTTGTTTCTTCTGAATATTCTCCTATTACAACTGGAATATTAGATTTGATAATTCCAGCTTTTTCAGCGGCTATTTTAGGCAAAGTATCACCTAAAAACTGAGTGTGATCAAAACCAATATTTGTAATTACAGAAACTAAAGGCGTAATAACATTGGTAGAATCTAATCTTCCTCCCATTCCAACTTCAATAACCGCTACATCCACTTGCTCTTTTGCAAAATAATCAAACGCTAAACCAACTGTCATTTCAAAAAAACTTAACTGATTGTCTTCAAAAAAAGGCTTATTTAGATATACAAAATCAACCACAAATTCTTCAGAAATCATTTCACCATTGATTCGAATTCGTTCTCGAAAGTCTTTTAAATGTGGTGAAGTATACAACCCAACTTTATAACCTGCTTCTTGCAAAATTGAAGCAAGCATAGAAGATGTTGAACCTTTACCGTTAGTACCCGCTACGTGAATTGATTTGAACTTGGTTTCGGGATGTTGCAAATGTTCTACCAACAACAAAGTATTGGTCAAATCCTTTTTATAGGCTGAAGCGCCTTGCATTTGAAACATTGGTAACTGGTTAAACAACCATGTTGTCGTTTCTTGATACGTCATTTTAAAATGGAATAAGAAAGATTTATTCTCCTACTTGGAAATTCACTACCACAAAACCAATTTGGGTTTCTGGAGCATTAGCATCGGGTTGCCATTTAAAGGTTTTGGCAGTTTCAAGTGCTGGATTTACCAAACAAGGATTGGTATTGGTTGTCCCTTGAGAGCGTTCGGCTTTAATTACATTTCCTTGGCGGTTAACCCAAATTTTAACAACCACTTTTCCAGATTCATTACAATCCTGAACTTTTTTGTTGTTTCCAGCTAACTTTCTCCCTGACAATCCCCAACCTGTTCCTTTTCCAGTACCTTTACCGTCTCCCGACCCATCTCCATAAAAACTATTGGAATATAAACTACCATCTATCCTACCTTTATCTCCACCTTCAGTATCATCGCCATGACCTGATTGTGTTGTGCCGTCATTTTTTGGACCTTTCAAAATACTATTCAAAGCACTATTTGTTGGCTTTTTTGGCGGAATAGTTGTGGCAGTTGTAGTTGTTTTTACTTCTGAAGTTTTTATAACTGCTGCCTTTACATTTGTTTGAGTAACTAAATTTTTAGCAGGTGTTTCAACTATTTCTTTAACTGCAGGCTCAGGAGCTGTTTGCACTTGTTCTAAAGGCTGAACATCACCCATTCCAACATCAGATGTACCAAAATTAATTGCAATTTGCCCACCTTCAAAAATTTCTGGAATTTTTGGATCATCTTTTAAAATATAGAAATAAAAACCCATAAACAAGAATATGAATACAACCAAAGTTATACCAAAAGAACGCTTCTCGTATTTAGATTCTATAATCATTATTTTGGTGATACTGCTAAAACAATTTTATATTGATTTCTATAAGCTATATCCATAACTTTTACCGCATTTTCTATAGGAACATCTTTAGCCACATGTAAAACAATACTTGGCTCTTTTTGACCTTTCAATTTTTGTTGTAATGCAATTTCTAAACCTTCTATAGGAAGTTTCTGTTTATCCATATAAAAGTTGAATTTTTCATCAATACTTACAGAAACAGTTTCCACCTGATCTGACTGGCCAGAAGAATTTGGCAAAACCAAATCTAAGGCATTAGTATTCGTCATTGTAGTAACTGCAATCATAAAGAATATCAATAACAAGAAAACAATATCTGTCATTGACGACATATTGAATTCTGCATTTACTTTATTTCTTCCTCTTATATTCATAATGTTATACTGGCTCGTTTAGAACATCTAAGAAATCAACAACATTAGCTTCCATTATGTGTACAATTTTATCAGTTTTGCTCACCAAGTGATTATATCCAACATAAGCTATAATACCAACAATCAATCCAACAACAGTTGTCATCATGGCCGTATAGATTCCTTCCGCTAAAACACTCATTTCAATCTTATTGGAACCACTTGTAGCCATCTCATGAAAAGCCATAACCATACCAACTACTGTACCTAAGAAACCCGTCATAGGACCAGCTCCAGAAAGCGTAGCTAATAAGTTTACATTTTTTTCTAATTTATAAACCTCTAGCTTTCCAGCATTTTCAATAGCAATATTAATGTCCTCTAAAGGTTTTCCAATACGAGAAATTCCCTTTTCAATTAATCTTGCTACAGGAGAATTTGTAGCAGCACATAGCATTTTAGCATTATCTACTTTTCCTTGCTGCAAGTGCATTTTTATCTGAGTCATGAAATTCTGATCCATCTTAGAAGCTGCACTAATAGCCATTAACCTTTCCAAGTACAAATAAATAGTTAAGAATAACATAATAAAAATGGTTCCCATTACTATTTGACCGATAATTCCACCACTGAAAATTATCTCCATTAATGTTAGTTCTTTTTTTGTAACAACATTTTCTACAACTGAATTTGTAGCCACTGCAAGTGAATCTATTTGAAGAAAAATACTCATAAAATTGTGTTTAAATATAAAACGAATAAAAAATACATTTATTGTTATCTAATGTAATGTTCAATAAATAAGAATACCAATGCTCCTGACATAAAACCAGCAAAGGCTAGCCAAGTAATCTTTTTAAGATACCAAATGAAATCAATCTTTTCCATACCCATTGCAGCAACACCTGCTGCAGAACCAATAATTAACATACTACCACCAGTTCCTGCAGAATAAGCAATAAAATGCCAAACTGGGTGATCCATTTCATAGGCATACATTCCCATAGAAGCAGCAACTAAAGGCACATTATCAATTACAGCGGACAAAACTCCTAAAAAAATTACAACAATGTCCATATTAGGTATTGCGTTAGAAATACTTTCAGCAGCATAGCGTAATGTTCCTGTTTCCACCCCATTAATTGAACCAAAAACCAAGCTTTCTAGAGCAGCTACAGCCATTAAAATCCCTAAGAAAAACAAAATACTAGATATTTCAATTCTAGATAGAGCCTTATTTGCGGAGTATAAATGTTTTCTGCTCTTATCAAAATTATCTTCGGGTTGAATATATTCTGACACTAACCATACTACAGCTAAACTTAACATCATCCCAACATAAGGGGGTAAATGTGTTAATGTTTTAAAAATCGGAACA
>JBIKZB010000260.1:0-2989 GCA_044354955.1 Flavobacterium sp.
ATTTAAGCGAATTAAAAAACAAGGTAACTAAGCATGTAGAAATTGATGTTTTAAATGGAATTGCATACAATCCAGCAACAAAAACGTATTTTGTAACGGGTAAAAATTGGGATAAAGTTTTTGAAATTATAGTTGAGTAAGTTTACTTCTCGAAATTCATAAAAAAAGCCTCATTTCTGAGGCTTTTTTACTTTTAGATTTTACTCATAATAACATCTAACCATTTTTTAGCAATTCTAAGTTCTTCACCAACGATGAAATTCTTTGCATCAGCATGGAAGAATACCAAATGGATTTCTTTGTGATTGCTCAACGTTAAATGCAAAGCCAATTTATTGATTTCATGATTGCTTTTTGGTACATTTCCATGTTTATCAAATTGAACTAACGAGCATTTTTTAACTTCTTTTAGATTAACAACTTCGTTAATCTGAGTATCTTCTCCTTTTCTGAAGAAGGCTAACATGTCTCCTTTAATTCCTATCCCTGAATTATTTGTCCAGAAATCAGTATCAGAAAATTTTGTGCTTTTGTCAGATGATAATTCATTCAATGTGTTTAATAATTGATTTTTTCTTTTTCTAACATTATTATTAATGATGAAAATAGGAATAAAAATTAATGAAAAAAATACGATTCCTATTATAGTGTTGGTAATATCCATTTTGAATTTATTTTAAATTAGGTGTATAAATAAACGTCTCAAATATTGAATTTACTTGAGATTAACTAGATTTAAAATAAATTTTACCAAAAATAATGAGATGGAAAAATGATCCTTGAAGTATTAAAAAACAGATTAAGAAGGTGTTTATTTACAAAAAAAACTTCAAAACTATTTTTATTAAATAATTCTAATTGAACAAAAGAAGTCGGAAATAAAAAAGAAGGGATTTGCTTTCTAACAATTTCGTTTGAATTCGAATTTTGACTATTTTTTAATGAAATTGACTCTTTTTGTATTCCTTCCTGATTAATATCGTTTTTACCTTGACTAAAATGTATGGAAAGTTCTCTGGAAGATTCCTTATCTGTAACATGAGTAACTGTTGAAAAATTATTACAATGCAACAACAAAAATCCGAATATAAAAACGGATAAAATAGTTGCGAAACAATGAATGACTTTTTTCAAAGGAATTATTTTAAACAAATATAAGCATAAAGAACTACTTCACCAATTTAGCCACAATATCCTTAACAGGTAAAATAGCTTTTGTATCCTCAATACTTGGTCCCGCTACCCAAACCGTTTTATAGGTTACTTGGGTGGCTGCTTTTTCTGTAGCTTTCATTCCGATATAAAAACGAATCATTTTGACCCATTTTTTAAGACTTTTATTTTTATTCAATAAAGTTTCTAACCATGTTTGCTTAGTTCCTACTTTTTGAACATAAGGCGTATTAATGACAGTACATGGTGTTCCAGAAATACGTTCTGTCATTACAATATCTTTCGCGCCATAATCTACACATGCTTGTTTGTATTCTTGAGAAACACCAGCTTCATTTGAGGCAATAAATGGGCTTCCTACAGAAACACCTACCGCTCCATAGCTTAACATTTTATCTAAATCTGCCTTACTTCCTACTCCACCTGCTGAAATAACAGGTAGTGTAGTGTTTTTATCTAATAATTTAATGAGTTCTTCTGGATTGATATTTCCCCTATGTCCACCAGCTTCATTATTAACTGCTACAAGTGCATCTGCCCCTAAACTTTCTACTTTTTTTGCAAAAGATAAGTCGGTCACATCACAAAAAACTTTAATACCTACTTTATGCGCTTCTTTAATAGTCTCTTCTGGTGAACCCAATGAAGTTAAGATAAAGTCTACACCTTCTTCACATAAAACACGTAATTGTTCTTTATATTTTACATTGGACTTATTTACAATTAAGTTAAATCCAAAACTTCCCCCTGGTACTTTCGCTGCTTTCAATTCATGAATAGCTGCTTTTAACTCATCTAAAGTTCTGTAATTCAAAGCCGGTATACAACCAGCCACACCACTTTTCATTCCTTCAATTACCATTTTTGTATTGGATACTAAAAACATTGGAGCCATAATAATTGGATGTGAAACTTGTAAAAGCGAAGTAAGAGATTGTTTTTGCATTTTAATAGAATTTATGTTCAAATATAGAAAAAATAAAATACTATGCATGCATAATAAAGTTAATATTTTATGACAATGAACAAAAATCGTGAGAACATATGTTAAAAGTCTTAATAATATCTTAATTTAACAACATAGCGTTTAAAATTAAAATAAATTTGAATGAAAACTAACTTTAATTAAAATGACAAAAAAACTAACCGTATTCATTTGTCTTGTGTTATTTTCTTTTACTACCGATTTAGTGGCACAGCGAAAGAAAAAAGACAATGCAAAATCTAACGCTCCAGCAACTGCTATTGCTCCTGATGCAAAAAAAGCAGACGCAAAAAAAGAACCAAAACCTTACAAAAAAGTAATCGATTCAACTGCGGTAACTCAAAATGGACTAATTGATGTTCATAAAGTAGGAGATAAATATTTATTTGAAATTTCGGATTCGTTAATTGGGAAAGAAATTATGACAATTACACGATATTCGAAAACACCTGCCGGAGGTGGTATTTTTGGTGGTGAAGAAATAAATCGTCAAGTAGTACGTTTCGAAAAAGGTCAAAATAATACAATTATATTACGTTCTATTACGTATGTAATTATGACTCCAGATGAGGACAAACCGATTACAAAATCAGTTAAAAATTCAAGTGTAGATCCAATAATTGGCATTTATGATATTTTAGCTTACAAAAAAGATGATTCTGGTAAAAATAATACGGCTAGCGTTATTGATATGACAACAGCATTTGATTCAGACTTACAAACATTCTCATTAAATTCAGTTAATAAACAATTACTAAGTATTCAAGCCTTTCAAAAGGATAAATCTTTTATACAGTTTATTAAAAGTTTCCCTATTAATACAGAAATTAG
>JBIKZB010000032.1:0-10156 GCA_044354955.1 Flavobacterium sp.
ATAATGATACATTTCACTCATCGTTTCCGAGAATGATTTGTTGGTATTTTTGTGTAGATTAGAAATTGCAATACGAGCCGCTAGTTGGGCATAATCTGGGTGTGTAACCGTCATGGAAGCTGCGGTTTCTGCTGCTAAATTATCTAATTCTGAAGTGGTAACACCGTCATATAATCCTTCAATTACACGCATTGCCACTTTAACAGCGTCTACCATGTCATTTAATCCATAACATAGTTTTTTAATTCTATCGGTGATTTTGTCAAACATTACTGGCTCCTTATGGCCATCTCTTTTTACTACATACATAAGCTTTTAAGTATTTGAAAACAGACAATCCCTTCTCTGCTTTCGGTTAATATTTATTGAACTAAAGCGCGAGTCTCCCGACATTTTATAGCGCTCTATATTTTTATTTGTTTTTAGAAATCAGCGTCGAAGCTAATTTTGCTTGATTCTGAATCTGAATTCATTACTCCTGCTTTTTGGTATTCCCCTACTCTCTTTTCAAAGAAATTTGTTTTTCCTTGTAAGGATATCATATCCATAAAATCGAATGGGTTTGACGAATTATAGACTCTATCACAACCTAATTCTACTAATAATCTATCGGTTACAAACTCTAAATATTGCGTCATTAAAGTGGCATTCATTCCAATTAAACTAACTGGCAATGATTCTGTAATGAATTGACGTTCTATATTTAAAGCATCTACTATAATTTCTGTGATTCTTTCTTTAGGCACTTTATTTATAATGTGATGTGTGTGTAAATGCACAGCAAAATCACAATGCATTCCTTCGTCACGAGAAATTAATTCATTTGAAAAGGTTAATCCTGGCATTAAACCACGTTTTTTCAACCAATAAATCGAACAAAACGAACCTGAGAAGAAAATCCCTTCTACGGCTGCAAATGCGATTAATCGTTCTGCAAAAGAATCAGACTCAATCCATTTAAGTGCCCATTGTGCTTTCTCTTTAATAGCTGGAAAAGTTTCAATAGCATGAAATAATTTATTTTTCTCAACCTCATCTTTCACATACGTATCTATCAATAAAGAATAGGTTTCGCTATGAATATTTTCCATCATGATCTGAAATCCGTAGAAAAATTTAGCCTCTGGATACTGCACTTCGTTAACAAAGTTTTCAGCTAAATTTTCATTTACAATTCCGTCTGAAGCAGCAAAAAAAGCAAGAATATGCTTAATGAAATATTTTTCATCGTCACTTAATTTATTATTCCAATCATTTAAATCGGTATGTAAATCTATTTCTTCTGCTGTCCAAATACACGCTTCTTGTTTTTTGTACCATTCCCAGATATCTTGATGTTTGATAGGAAAGATTACAAATCGATCTTTGTTTTCTTGCAAAATAGGTTCCACTACAGCCATAGCTATTTGATTTTAAAAATGTTAATGATTGGTTAATTTGACTTATTTGAGGATTACAAAGTTTGTCATTTGAAACGAGAAAAGAAAGGCAAACTTATTCACAATTAGAGCAAGTTTTTAACAAACTGGTTTTTTATCAGTAAAATAATATAGGTTTTTAATTTACTGAATATCAATAAGTTAAAAGCGGATGAAACAAGTGTTAAAACCTTGTAAGCGATTGAAAAATCAACTGCTCACAACGATTTTTATATCTTAAAAAAAGGATTATTTTTTTAACTCTTTTGCCACTTTATCTAATTCGTCAAACCATTGTTGTCCGAATTTTCTAATTAATGCTTCTTTGACAAATTGATATACAGGAACTCCTAATTCTTGTCCTAAAGCACAGGCGTCTGAACAAATATGCCATTTATGATAATTGACTGCTGAAAAATCAGAATATTCTTTTATACGAATAGGATATAAATGACAAGAAACTGGTTTTTTCCAATCTACAATGCCTTGATTATAAGCCTGCTCAATTCCGCAAAGTGCTGTTTTTCCATCAAAAATTACATAAGCACAATCTTTTCCATCGATAAGTGGTGTTTCTAATTCTCCAAAATCAGACACTACATGGGTTCCTTGTTCTTCAATGGCTTTAACACCTTCTGGACGAAGAAAGGGTTTTACTTTTGGAAAAATTTCAGCTAAAATTTTGGTTTCTTCTTCATCTAAAGGAGCACCCGCATCGCCATCTACACAACATGCACCTTGACAAGCTGTCAAATTGCAAACGAATTCTTTTTCTAAGATTTCTTCGGAAACGATGGTTTTATTTAACTGAAACATATGGTAATTTATTTAAAGTGCAAAGATACGATTTTGAATTCAGAATTTAGAAATAAGAATTTAGAAGTTTGGAACACAGATTTCAGAAATTTGAGAAATAGCAATAATTTTTTCACAGAGCAACAACGAGATTTTATGATTTTGATTGCCTTAAATAGAGGTAAACAGAGACGCTTTGCTTTTTTACTTTGCGAAAAAACATTACTCCCGAAGCTTCGGGATTTGCGTTTAAATCTTCTGACTACTTGAACTTATCCTTGATTTTGCCCTTGTAATTGATAATGTATCGTTAAATTAAAAACGTTCTAAACTCAATATCCTTATATTTGCACAAATATTCAGCGTTTTATGGAATTAGGAATCAATTGGAAAGACATTTTTACCATCAGCATGATTTTATTTGCTGTGATTGATATTGTGGGAAGTATTCCAATTATTGTAGATTTGCGCAGTAAAATGGGGCATATTCAATCAGAGAAAGCTACGATTGTTGCTGCTGTAATTATGATTGCCTTTTTATTTGTAGGAGAAGAGATTTTGAAATTAATTGGTATTGATGCTAATTCATTTGCAGTTGCAGGTTCGTTTGTCTTATTTTTCCTTGCTTTAGAAATGATTTTGGGCATTCGACTATACAAAGAAGACAATCCGAGTACCGCTTCGATTGTACCAATTGCTTTTCCACTTATAGCAGGTGCAGGAACGATGACCACGATTTTATCATTACGAGCAGCTTACGATAAAATAAATATTATAATTGCAATTGTTATTAATGTAATTGTAGTATATGGCGTATTAAAATCGTCTGGAAAAATTGAACGATTGTTAGGAAATAATGGTTTAGGCGTAATTCGCAAAATATTTGGCGTAATTTTATTGGCGATTGCAGTAAAGTTATTTGCTGCTAACGTTAAAGGATTGTTTATTTAGAAATATATAGAAATGAAAATATTTACTTATGTGGCGGTTGCCATAGCTTTAGCTTTAATTGTATTTAATCTTTTTCAAATAGATTATAGCAAACCGTTTGAAGGCAATAGCACTATTGCTATTATTGGTGTTGTAGCAGGCGTTTGTGCTATTTTATTACTACTATTATTGAAATTCTCAAAAATGATTGTTGAAAAAACCAAAGAATAATCATGCTTGATGTTTTAATTATTGGCGCGGGAGTTTCGGGTGTTTCATGCGCTTTGATTTTGGGTTCTGCTCAAAATAAACCGTTTGCAATGGATAAAAAGATTGCCATTGTTGCCCACCAAAAAGCATCTTCGTTACAAAACGCTATTTTTAATAACGCTTATGGAATTTCTGCCGGGAAATTAGGAAGCGAAGTATTGGATGAAAGTTTGGAACATTTGACAAACTCATATCCTCACATTCAACAAATTAATGGTGAAAAAGTACTTGCGATTTCTGGTGATGCTGGGAATTTCATAGTAACAACAAATAAATCTTCGCTACAAGTCAAAACAGTTGTTATCGCTATTGGAGCAGGAAATCCATTTACGATTGAAGGCTTGGAGCATTTCATTGAACCGCATCAGAAAATTCCAGCGATAAAAAACAGAATCCAATTGAAAAACACCGACCATTTGGTTTCAGATGGTATTTTCGTAGCTGGAGTTTTAGCCGGACACAGAAGTCAGTTGAGCATTGCTGCTGGTAGTGGTGCTGCAGTTGCTACCGATATTTTAACGTTGTGGAATGATGGCAATCATACAATGGTGCATGATGCTTTGGGAAAATAGATTTTATTCTTCAGAATCGTCTTCCTCATCATCAAAATTCATTCCTTCTAAAAAATCATCCCAATTAATTGGATCTTGATATGCATTTGGATCTGGAGGAATTGCGCCAGGAGGATTAAACAATTCCCATTCGTCCCAATAATAATTACTCTTATCAAAATTGGCCACCCAATCTATAAACATTTCTCTAAATTCGTCAATTTCTTTTCGAATCAAAGTAACATAATCTTTATCTTTAAAGGAATCATGAAATCGTAAGCTTCCAACTTGCAAATATAAATGCATTACATAATCTCTAATGATAGCTGCATTTTGCATTCGAATACTATACATATCACCACCTTCGGCTCCTGCAATTTTAGCACAAATTATAGTGGCATCATCTCGCATCATGTATTTAGTATCGTTCAAATATTCATCTTCTTCACTAATAGTATTTAAAAGGCTATTAACCAAATCTAAAATTAGTTCGGCTTTTTTGTAGATCGGCAAATCAAACAACTTATCTCTTTTACTCATATTAAAGATATTTTACTTACTCAACACCTTATTTACCATATCGTCTTTTTTCGAAATCAATTGGTAATACGATTTTTCATTGAACAACTGACGCACAAACTCGGCATAAAGATAGAATAATACTTTTTCTCTTTGATTGTCTAAATTGAAAAGCAAGCCACCTTTTGCCATGTAGGTCTTGAAATTGTTGAAATAATTTCCTGAACGGATTTCTTTTTCTAAGCCTTCCATTGAAATTTTTTCAAATTTTCTGCGATTTTGATCCAATTGTTCAAACACAAAGTAATTCACCAATCCCGATTGCATCAACATAGTTAGTCCTTCTGCTCCATGTGAATCTTCTAATGGAACAAAAACATCAGGCATAATGCCACCACCACCGTAAACAACACGGCCTTTCTTCGTTTTAAATTTTAAACTATCTGCAATTTTTGCTTTGTCTTTCTTGTATAATTCACCGCTTTCGAAACGTTTATCAAATTCGTTAAAGTAAATTTCACCTTTGTCTTCATAAGGCTTTTGAATTGAACGACCTGATGGCGTGTAATATCTTGCCACGGTTAATCGTACCGCCGAACCGTCGCCTAAAGGCATTTCGCGCTGTACTAATCCTTTTCCAAAAGAACGTCTTCCATAAATCAAACCTCTATCGTTATCTTGAATGGCTCCTGCCAAAATTTCACTTGCCGAAGCACTGTTTTCATTAATTAAAACACTGACTTTTCCAGTTTCAAAAAGACCTTTCTCCGTTGCTAGCGTACTTTCTATTTTATCTTTTTTGTTTTTGGTTTTAACGATTAGTTCTTTGCTTTTCAAGAATTCATCAGCAATAGAAACGGCTGATTCCAAATAACCGCCACCATTATCACGCAAATCTATAATAATATGGGTTGCGCCCTCATTTTTCAATTGGGTTAAACCCGATAAAAATTCGTCATAGGTTTTTTCTGCAAAACGATTGATTTTGATGTAACCTGTTGTTTTATCAACCATTTGAGCCACATCGACACTCTTGATAGGAATAACATCTCGGGTAACATTTACGGCAAATTTTTTCTTTTCAGATTTGCGATAAACCGTCAATTTTACATTAGAACCTTGTTCGCCTTTTAATATGGAAAACAGCGTATCAGTTTCTAATTTCTTGTTGTAAAGTTGCAATTTGTCAGCGAAAAGAATTCGATCGCCTGCTTTTAATCCTGCTTTTTCAGAAGGCCCGTTTGGAATAGGTTTAATAATCGTAACGGAATCGTTATACATGTAGAAATTTACACCAATACCCACAAAATCGCCACGCATTTCTTGTTCTACAGCTTCTAATTGGCTTTTAGGAATGTAAACCGAATGAGGATCTAATTTTTCGAGAATTCCGTTGACAGTTAAATCAACAATAGAATCGGTATTTAAACTATCTACATATTCATTTTCAATAAAATCGATAAGTTTATTGAGTTTGTTTTTATTGGCGTTCTTGGTTAAAAACGCATTTTCAGTAGACGGATTGAGTTTACTTCCTAATAACAAGCCCACTGCAACAGCTACTGCGATTACTATTGGAAAATATACTTTGTTCATCTTCATTTTTTTATCCTAAATCTTCAATTAATTCTACTTCAACTCCGGCTTTCCTTAAAAAATCAACTCCCGAAGTATCTTTATATTCTTGATGATACACCACTCTTTTAATACCCGATTGATGAATTAATTTACTGCAATCTTTACAAGGTGAAAGTGTAATATACAACGTAGCATCTTCACACGATTGTGTAGAACGTGCCACTTTTAAAATAGCATTAGCTTCGGCATGAAGCACATACCATTTAGTTACATTGTCATCATCTTCGCAACAATTTTCAAATCCCGATGGAGTTCCATTGTAACCATCTGAAATAATCATTTTATTTTTAACAATAATTGCGCCTACTTTTTTTCGCTGGCAATAGGATAAATTACCCCATTCTTTCGCAATTCGCAAATACGCTTTATCGTATTTTTCTTTTTTCTCCTTTTTCATTATCGGTTCCAAATTTCACTTTCTATAATCATTGGCAAAACTACGCCAATTATAAATGCTGACATCACTAAAGCCCAATCTCTTTTTGAAAAACGGAAAAATGTTTGTACTACATAAGATATAATTAATACGATAAGCACAACAATTATCTGAGCCGCTTCAATTCCTAATGCAAATTCCAACAACGGTAATAATTTATCAGAAGCATTTCCAGGTAAAATGGTTTTAAAGTAATTAGAAAACCCAAGTCCGTGGATAATTCCAAAGAATAAAGTTACAATCGCTACAAAGGTGATGCTTTCATTCTTAGACGATTTTCCAGCCGTGAAAAGATGAAATACAGCGGTTATCAAAATAGTAATTGGAATTAAAAATTCAACCAAACTTGCTTTAATTTGCACTACTCCGTATACTGATAAAAGCAAAGCCAAAGTATGTCCTAGCGTAAAAAGAGACACCAAAACAAAAACGTTTTTCCAATCTTTAAAAGCATACGGAACCATTAACGCAATTAAAAACAAAACATGGTCATAGGCGTTGATATCTAACACGTGCTTGAGACCAATATTAAAATACATCCAGAATTCTGACATAATGATATTTTTTTGGGAATTTCAAACTTACGATTTATTTTTTATATGTTACCAAATTCTCTATCACAAAAGCACGTGAAATTGTTTCAAAAAATGGATTTTTTATGTAATTTTGCTATAATATAAAAAAACAAACAACATGTCAATTTCAGATTTATTCGATAGCGGTTTTAGAAACAGAAACAAAGGTCATTTTTCATCAATTGTAAGAGTAGCTTTGTCTGATGGTATTATTGGTCCAGAAGAAAAACAATTCTTAGACAAATTAGCTATCAAATTAGAAATTTCTCAAGCAGAATATGAGGAAATTTTAGAAAACCCTTTAAAATATCCTGTAAATCCACCATTATTGCATACACATCGTTTAGAGCGTTTATATGATTTATCAAGAATGGTATACGCAGACGAACACGTTTTAGGTAAAAAAGAACAAGAATTACTTAAAAAATTCGCTTTAGCTTTAGGTTTTACAGCAGGAAATGTAGATTACATTGTAGATAAAGCATTAAAATTAGCAGATATGAATGTGGATTTAGACACCTTCACTTACGAAATGCAACACATGAACAGATAATTCAATCTGTTTTAAAATACGAAAGCACAAATTCTAATGAGTTTGTGCTTTTTATATTTTATCTATTTCAGAAATTTACTTCGCTTTCGCCATAAACTCTTCTGCTTTTTCTACCATGTTTTTACTGCCGCAGAAGAATGGAACGCGTTGGTGCAATTCGGTAGGTTGAATTTCCATGATTCTTCCAAAACCATCAGATGCTTTTCCACCCGCTTGTTCAGCAATAAAAGCCATTGGATTACATTCGTACAACAAACGTAATTTTCCATTAGGTGCTTTTGAGCTGGTTGGGTATAAGTAAATCCCTCCTTTAATCATGTTTCTATGAAAATCAGAAACTAAACTTCCAATGTATCTTGATGTATAAGGTCTGTCGCCTTCTTCTAACTGGCAATATTTAATATAATCTTTCACACCTTGTGGAAAATGAACGTAATTTCCTTCGTTAATCGAGTAAATTTTTCCGTCTTCTGAATATTTCATATTTGGGTGTGACAAATAAAATGTTCCGATAGCTGGATTTAATGTAAATCCGTTAACTCCATGTCCTGTCGTGTAAACTAACATTGTTGAAGTTCCGTAAATTACATAACCTGCTGCCACTTGATTTACACCTGGCTGCAAGAAATCCTCTATGGTTACTGGAGTTCCAACAGGTGTAACTCTTCTAAAAACCGAAAAAATGGTTCCTACGGAAACATTTACATCAATATTAGAAGAACCATCCAATGGATCCATTAATACAACATATTTATTATTATGACTATTGTCTGAACCGGCTACCGTGATAAAATCGTCGTTTTCTTCTGAAGCAATTCCACAAACAATTTCACGATTAATTAACGTTTGAATAAAAACTTCATTAGCGTAAACATCTAATTTTTGTTGGTCTTCACCTTGAATATTTTGTTCGCCAGCAGCGCCCACAATATCTACTAAACCAGCTTTATTCACTTTGTAATTAACTACTTTAGCAGCTAATCGAATTGAATTAATAATACGAGATAATTCTCCTGTTGAGTACTGAAACGAATTTTGATGTTCAATGATAAACTCGCCTAATGTTCTGTTTCTTTCTTCCATTACGAAAACGTTGTAGTTGTATTTGTGGCACAAATATCGTGATTTTTGTTAAAAGAATATATTAATTTGAAAAGATGTTTAAGTTAATTTTACTTTTGTAAAAAAATTAAAAAAATGATTATCCGAAAAGCCTTAAAAAAAGATATGCCTTGTGTGTTAGAATTGATACAAGAATTAGCTATTTTTGAAAAAGAACCTGATGCCGTTGTAGTAACAGTTGATGATTTGGTTCGTGATGGCTTTTCAGAACAGCCGCTTTTTCAGTGTTTTGTTGCCGAAGTGGAAAACGAGATTATCGGAATGGCATTGTTTTATTATCGCTATTCTACTTGGAAAGGTAAAACTATCCATTTAGAAGATTTAATTGTAAAAGAAAGTAAACGCGGAACTGGTGCCGGATTTGCGCTTTACAAAGAAATCATCCAGCAAGGAAAAGCTGAAAACGTTCGCAGAATTGAATGGAATGTTTTAGACTGGAATACACCCGCCATAGATTTCTATGAAAAATCAGGCGCGAAAGTTTTAGGCGATTGGCGAGTGGTTCATATGGATGAAAACGGAATTAAAAATTTTATAAGTCTTAATACTTAATACTAGAATCTTAATACTTTTAAGAATGAAAATATTCAAATTTGGAGGCGCATCAGTTAAAGATGCCGAAGGAATAAAAAACGTATTGCATGTTTTAAACACGGTAGGACACGAAGATGTTTTATTGGTAATTTCTGCAATGGGAAAAACCACAAATGCGTTAGAAGTGGTAATCAAAAATTACATTGATAAATCGAAGGAATTGCATGCATCGCTTCAAGAAGTTCGAAAATACCACAACCAAATTTTATTAGACTTATTTGAAGACGAAGAGCACGATGTGTTTTTTGATGTAAACGCACATTTTGACGATTTAGAATACTTTATTCGCAGTAATAAATCGCCAAATTATAGTTTTGTTTACGATCAAGTGGTAAGTATTGGCGAATTAGTTTCTACTACGATTGTAAGTCATTATTTCAATTACAGCGGCTTAAAAAACAATTGGATTGATGTGCGTCCATTAATCAAAACCGATAATAATTACCGCGATGCACAAGTAGATTGGGAAACCACTCAAAAATTAATTTCAAAAGGCGTTAAAAAGAAAACGTTGAACATTACTCAAGGATTTTTAGGTTCAGATGAGAATAATTTTACCACAACTTTAGGTCGCGAAGGTTCTGATTATACCGCTGCAATTTTTGCCTATTGCTTAGGTGCGGAAAGTGTTACCATTTGGAAAGACGTTCCTGGCGTTTTAAATGCCGATCCAAGATATTTTGAAAATGCCGTTTTGTTGAACCAAATTTCGTATAGAGAAGCGATTGAATTAGCGTTTTATGGCGCTTCGGTAA
>JBIKZB010000261.1:0-2934 GCA_044354955.1 Flavobacterium sp.
CATCAACAAAATAAATTGAAAATAAAAACCTATAAAACAAAAAACACTTGCAAGAACGTTCTTGCAAGTGTTTAATTAATTATTTTTGTCTAATAAATCTGTATCGATTTTTTAGGACTAGTCATATTTTTTACTTCAAAGCTACCAACTTCCACCAGCACCTCCACCCGAGAAACCGCCGCCGCCGAAGCCACCGCCGAATCCTCCAGAAGAGCCACCGCCAAAGCTTCCTCCGCCTCCACTTCTGCCTAAACTACTTAGGATAATAATATCGGCTAAATCTAAACCTCTTGAACCACCACCTGAATTGCCTCCGCCTTTAGACTTTGAAATAATCAATATTATAATGAAGATAAAAATAAGTATTGGAAAAATTGGAAAATTATCTTTTTTCTCTTTTCGAGAACCTTTATACTTTCCTTTTAATACTTCAAAAATAGCATCAGTACCTTTATCTAGACCTAAATAAAAATTTCCAGCTTTGAATTCAGGAATAATGATGTTTCTAATAAGTTCTCCATTTATTCCGGCAGTTAATCTATCTTCAACGCCATATCCAGGAGAAATCCATATCTTTTTATCGTTTTTGGCAAAAAGAATGATAATTCCGTTATCATTTTGCTCACTTCCACCAATTCCCCAAGTTTGTCCCCATCTTGGAGTTAGAATTCCAATATCTTCACCTTTTAAATCTTCAATAGTAATTAAAACGATTTGAGTGGTTGTAGAATCAGAATATCGAATTAACTTGTTTTCTAATTCTTTTTCTTCTTGAGGATTTAAAATATCGGCATAATCATAAACACTGGTTTGAAAACTAGGCTGATCAGGAATAGTAAACTGCGCCTGAACAATAATTCCGCTTAAAACCAATACAAATAAAAATAACTTTCTCATATTAGTTTCTTGAGATTTCGTTAGACAATTCGTTTGTATCATCTGATTGATAAGGGAAATAGTGTTTTAATCGTTGTCCGGCTTTTAAAATACCTTCGACTAAGCCCTTTTTAAAATTTCCTTCTTTAAAATTTACAATTACAGTATCTTTTGTACAATCCCAAAAATCAGATTCAACTACATCATTGATACCTTTGTCGCCAATAATAGC
This sequence comes from Flavobacterium sp., assembly GCA_044354955.1. Classification (GTDB taxonomy): domain Bacteria; phylum Bacteroidota; class Bacteroidia; order Flavobacteriales; family Flavobacteriaceae; genus Flavobacterium. Next base: position 1,109 of record JBIKZB010000261.1, read on the forward strand.
AAACTTTTTATCAGAAACACATATATAAAACAAAACACCATTTCGATCTTGTGTTTCGTTCATTTTCAACTCAAAAAAAACCTCTTGAGCTCTGTCAAGAGGTGATTTTTCTGAATGTTCTTCTATGTGCACTCTAATTTCTCCCGAAGTGTTTTTTTCGGCTTCAACAATAGATAAAACAATTTCTTGCTCATCCTGTTTTGTTAAGAAATCTTCGGTTTTAGACATTATTTTTTCTCGCTATTAAAGTCAAAATCTACTTCTACTGGTTTTTCAGCTCCTGCAACCGCTTTAAAAACAGCTTTCTCTTTATAATCAGATAAAATTAAACTTCTAGGCATTTTTAATACATAGTTATTATATTTTTCAACAGATTCGTTAAAACGTGTTCTAGCCGTTAAAATTTGATTTTCAGTACTAGCCAATTCATCTTGTAATTTCAAGAAATTTTGATTCGCTTTTAAATCTGGATATTTCTCAACAGTAACCAATAATCTAGATAAAGCAGAAGAAACACCACTTTGAGCTTGATTAAATTGTTCAAATTGCTCTGGAGTAATGTTTGTTGGATCAACAGTAATAGATGTTGCTTTAGCTCTAGCCGAAACAACTGCTTCTAAAGTAGATTTTTCAAAATCAGCAGCACCTTTTACAGTTTTAACTAAATTCCCAATTAAGTCATTTCTTCTTTGATAAGAAGTTTCAACATTTCCCCATTCTTTTTTTACAGCTTGATCTACTGTAATAGCACCGTTTTTAACACTAATATACCAAAACAAAAGGATTAGTAATAATCCACCACCAATCATCCAAGGCAAAAATTTTCTCATCATTTTTTTTAATTTTAAAGTTTACTAATTTATTTAAAGTTGATTTTTAATTGTATTCAATTGTGCTTTAATCGTTTCTAATTTGCTGATAATTTCAAATTTATCTAAGGTTTTTTTCTGACCTTCTTTCAAATGTGTTTTGGCACCTTCTAAGGTAAATCCACGCTCTTTTACTAAATGATATATCAATTGCAAATTCTTTACATCTTCAGGCGTAAACATGCGATTCCCTTTGGCGTTTTTCTTTGGTTTTAGAATATCAAATTCTTTATCCCAAAAACGAATTAAGGAAGCATTCACGTCAAAGGCTTTGGCAATTTCGCCAATGCTGTAATATCTTTTATTTGGTGCTAATTCTAAATGCATTTTTTAAATTCAATTTTTAATTTTTGGAACATATATTAATGAAATTTGAAAAATTAAAATTACTCCTAACTTTCATCTCCTTACTCTAATCCAGCGATTGGTTTTCTTGGTTCGCTAATTTTGAAATTTCTATATATTCTTTCGCCGAAATACTTCCATAATAGAAATTCAGAGGATTTACACGTTCTCCATTTTTAAGTACTTCATAATGTAAATGTGGCGCCTGACTTCTTCCTGTACTGCCTACATAACCAATAATATCACCTCTTTTTACACGTTGCCCTGGTCTACATTTGTATTTGCTTAAATGCGCATACAACGTTTTATAGCCATAACCATGATTAATTTCAATATGATTTCCATAACCCGACAATGAAGCATCTGCTTTATAAACTACACCATCTCCTGTGGCATAAATTGGCGTTCCTGTTCGTGCGGTAAAGTCCATTCCATAATGAAACTTTCTGATTTTTGTAAATGGGTCACTTCGATATCCATAACCAGAAGCCATGTGTTTTAAATCTTCATTCTTAACCGGTTGAATCGCCGGAATTGCCGCCAACAATTTCTCTTTTTTCTTTGCTAAAGCAACAATTTCATCTAATGATTTCGATTGAATTACCAATTCTT
>JBIKZB010000033.1:0-10092 GCA_044354955.1 Flavobacterium sp.
TTACGAATACCAACAAAAAGAAAATCAGATTGGCGCTTTAGAAACCTTAACACAAAATAGATTAGGAACTTCATTTACCTTCAATAGTGAAAAAGGATTTAGTATGAATGGTGAATTTTCAATGTATAACAATTCGTATGATGGAAATGTATTGTCAGCCGTTGGTTTTCAGATGTTAGAAGGTTTACAACCTGGTAAAAATCAAACTTGGCGCTTGCTTTTGCAGAAAAACTTGACGCAATATTTAGACATAAATATTAACTATCAAGGCCGAAATAGTGAAACCAGCAAAACGATTCATACAGGCAATGTACAATTGAGAGCGTTTTTTTAGTTAAAAAACATTAATTTGTCTCTATTTCTAATTAAATTTACCGATTAAAACAACGATATGTTAAGGATTTTTTTAATAATTATATTTTTTAATTTTACTCAATTAGGATTTTCTCAATTAAGTAATAAACATTGGATTCCGCCTTTACATTCTAGAGACGCTAATGTTGTAAATGATCATTATGTATATTTATCAACGCCTTCACCCACTCCATTTCAAGTGACTATTACTTCAGGAAATGGCGTTCCATTAAACGGATCACCCTTTACTATTTCGCAAGGAAATCCTCAACAAATATTAATTGGAAATGGGCAAAATTCACTTATGTTTCGCCCGCTTGACGATGTAAATATTATAAGAAACAATTTAGGTTTGATTCTAGAAGGAAGTAAAGATTTTTATGTGAGTTTTAGAGTAAGATCCACAAATCATGCTGAAATGTTAGTTTCTAAAGGTAAATCCGGGACTGGAACAAATTTTAGAGTTGGAAGTTTACCTCAGAATTCCGAAGGAGCCGCTAGAAATTTTGTTGCAAGTATCATGGCTACAGAAGACAATACAATTGTTGCGGTTTCAGACTACGATACAGATGTAGTATTTGCTTCAAGTACAGGAAATATAACATCTGATACTCAAAATTTCACATTAAACAGTGGTGAAAGTGTAATTTTATCAGGCTATACTGATACACCTGCTAATTTAACTGGTTTTATTGGAGCTAACATAACATCTGACAAGCCTATTGCAGTAAATACAGGTAATGCCTTAGGAGGTATGATGTCGGCTTTTGATGGTCAAGATTTTAATTTAGACCAAATTGTTCCAGTTGAGAAAGTTGGTAATGAATATGTTGTTGTAAAAGGAAATGGTAGTAATAATACAGAGCGTCCTTTAGTTATAGCAACTGAAGATAATACAAACATTTATATAAATGATGCAACAATACCTGTAACGAATTTAGATGCTGGTGATTATTATTTGGCCCCAACCTCGTTTTATCAAGGCACAAATAACTTAAATATGTATATCAAAAGTGATAAACCTGTATACTTATATCAAATTATCGCTGGTGATATAAGTGAAGCTACTTCAGGATTAAATTTTATTCCGCCTTTAAGCTGTTATTGGCAAAAAAGTGTTGATTTAATTCCTAGTATAAACTCTATTGGAACTACGCAATACACGGGTGAAATTATTGCTGTAACATATTCGGGTTCAACTGTATTTGTAAATAACGTTCCAACATCAGCTTTACCACAAGCAGTTTTAGGAAATAATGAATGGGTAACTTATAGAATTTCCAATACTGTTGGAGATGTAAAAATTGAATCCGATGGCCCATTAGCGGTTGGTGTTTTTGGAGCAAGTGGTTTTGCAGGTTATGGTGGCTATTATTCGGGGTTTGGAAGCATTCCTGAAGACACAAATGTTTCTATTTGTTCAAACGAAAGTGTTGATTTATTTGATGCAATCATTGGAAATCCATTACCTAATGGGACTTGGACTCCTCCACTCAGTAGTGGAAACAGCATTTTTAATGGAGCCATTGACCCACCTGGGAATTATGACTATTCATTTAATATAACATGCGGAGGAATTAATATTCCTGTTACCGTAAGAGTTACAGTAGTTGTTTTTCAAGCTGTTTCTGCAGGAGATAATGCAAGTGTGACCAAATGTATTAACGATACACCTTTTCATTTATTTCCTTTATTAGGTTCTTCCGCACAAACTGGAGGAAGTTGGAGTCCTAATTTGAATTCAGGAACAGATGAGTTTAATCCAGCTATAGATTTACCTGGAATTTATAAATATACACTCCCTGCCATTGGGGTATGCCCTCCAGTAACATCAGAAATAAGTGTCACTATCAATCCTATTCCTATTATTTTTCCCATATCTGCATTAGAAGAATGTGATAATACAATTGATGGAAATGACGCAAATGGTTTTACTACTTTTAATTTATCTTCAAAAGATGCAGAGATTATAGGTTCACAGACTGGAATTTCTGTAAGTTATCATTTAGACCCAAGCGATGCTTCCCTTGGACAAAATAGTATAACTACAATTTACACTACTGACAGAATTATCTATGTTAGATTAACAAATATGATAACCGGATGTTTTGTTATAACCTCATTAAATTTAGTTGTAAAACCAGTTCCAGTTATTAATAACAACATTCTATTAAAACAATGTGATATAGATACAGATGCAAGAACTACATTCAATTTAACACAAGCTAATCTTTTAATTTCAACCGATACTAGTTTAACATTTACTTATCATAATAGTTTAGCTGGAGCAACAAATAATACCGATTTCGTTACTGATGCTATTTCATTTGTTGCTTCTAATGGAGATGAAGTATGGGCAAGAGCAACAAATTCTTATGGTTGTTTTAGAACTTCACAAGTTAATTTAATAGTTTCGGCTACAACAATCAATCAAACGTATAGATATACGATTGATGATGTTTGTGATGATTATATAAGCGCAACTGATCCAGATGGAGACGGAATAGGCTATTTTAATTTAACTGAAATTGAACCCACTTTAACCAATCTATTTCCTTCAGGACAATCGTATACCTATACCTACTATCTTAATCAAACTGATGCAGAAACGGAACAAAATGCTATAACAAGCATAACTAATTTCAGAAATACAGTTGCCAACAATCAACTCATTTGGGTTCGAATCGAAAGTAATCTATATGATTGTGCAGGATTAGGGCCATTTTTAGAATTAATTGTTAATCCATTACCTGATACTAATCTAGGGGACGATTTTGTTATCTGTATTGACCCTGTATCAGGATTAGGTTCTCAAAGGATTAATGCAACTCCTACTACAGCAGGTAATTACAGCTATGCCTGGACACCAGCAAACCCTAGCGGCAATGTACCTTCTTTTAATGTAACTGCTGCAGGAACTTATGAAGTAACAGTTACAAATTTAGACACTTCATGTACGTTTACAGATTCAATAAACATAACAATATCATCTGAACCAGCAAGCATAATTGCAGAATTAATAACACCTGCTTTCTCATCTGATTTAGCATCAATACAAGCCAATGCAATTGGTGGGTTTGGAATTTACGAATATAGTTTGAACGGATTAGATTGGCAATCTAGTCCAATATTCAATAATTTACCCAATGGAAGTTACAACATTTATGTGCGAGATAATAAGGGATGCGGTTTGCTTGTGTCAAATACTATTAAAACAATAACATATTTAAATTATTTCACACCAAATAATGATGGTTATAATGATAGTTGGAACATCTACTTACCTAATGAATATGAAGCTGTAATTACAATTTATGATCGATACGGTAAACTATTGAAGCAGATTAGTCCAGTAACTTCAGGTTGGGACGGAATTTTTAATGGTGAATTAATGCCTTCAACAGACTATTGGTTTAAAGTAGAATACACTGAAGACAACACAAGAAAAGAATTCAAATCGCATTTTAGTTTAAAAAGATAATTGACAATGGGAACCATAGAAACAATAATTAACGAAAAAATTGCGACGCTACAGTTTTTTCATCCATCAAGCAACTCATTTCCTAGTAGATTATTACAAGAATTAACTAATGAAATTAATTCTTTAAGTAAAAACGAAAATGTATCTATAATTGTATTAAAAAGTCAGGGAACTGGTGCATTTTGTGCCGGAGCTTCATTTGATGAATTACTTTCAGTGAGTAATTTTGAAGAAGGAAGCCTCTTTTTTTCGGGATTTGCAAATGTTATTAATGCCATGAGAAAGTGTCCAAAACTAATTATTGGAAGAATTCATGGTAAAGCTGTTGGTGGTGGCGTAGGATTAGCAGCTGCTTGTGATTACTCATTTGCAACCTTACAAAGTGAAATTAAACTTTCTGAAATTGCTATTGGAATAGGACCATTTGTTATTGAACCTGCTGTTTCTCGTAAGGTTGGTAAAATAGCTATGTCTGAAATGACACTAACCCCAACTCTTTGGAAAACTTCAAAGTGGGCCTTTGAAAAGGGATTGTATTCAGAATTATTTGAAACTATTGAAGCATTAGATTTACGCCTAGAAGAATATACAAAAGAAGTTTCATCTTATAATAATGAAGCTTTATTTGAAATGAAAAAAGTCCTTTGGGAAGGAACAAATCATTGGGACACATTATTATATGAAAGGGCCGCTATTTCTGGAAGATTAGTTCTGTCTGATTTTACAAAAAATGCATTAAATAAATTTAAAAAATAAATTTATCATTTATGAAAAGTTTAATTCTTTTTCTTCAACAAATTAACGTTGAAAAAAAATTACAAGAAGCTCCCGATAGTCAATACCAAATTGGCGTTTTGATTGGCTCATTTGTTCCGTTTATTGTTTTAGTAATTATAGCATATACACTCTATTACAGAGCAAAAAAGAAAGAGAAAAATTTAAAATAATATAACTATGTCAAACATAAGAATTACAAAACAATTTAACTTTGAAACAGGTCATGCGTTATACGGATATGATGGAAAATGCAAAAATGTTCATGGTCATAGTTACAAACTTTCAGTAACAGTAATTGGAAAACCAATAACTGACAAAACAAATGTTAAGTACGGGATGGTAATTGATTTTGGTGACTTAAAGAAAATTGTAAAAGAACAAATTGTAGATGTATTCGATCATGCCACAGTTTTTAATAAAAATACTCCTCATATTGAACTAGCACATGAATTAAAATCAAGAGGGCATGATGTTATATTGGTTGACTACCAACCAACAAGTGAAAATATGGTTATAGATTTTTCAAATAAAATTAAAAACCTTTTACCAGAAAATATTAAATTACATTCCCTTCGATTACAAGAGACCGAAACATCCTTTGCAGAATGGTATGCTTCTGATAATTAAAAATAAAAAAGTCCTCTAATTGAGGACTTTTTTATGTTTATATTTTGAAGTAATTATTTTTTAACAATTAAGAATTCACTTCTTCTGTTTTGTGTATGCTCTTCTTCTGTACATGATTTGCAAGCTACTTTTGGTTCGCTTTCTCCAAATCCTTGTCCTGAGATTCTTTCTTTTGCTATGCCTTTGCTTAATAAGTATTGAACTGTTGCTTTTGCTCTACGATCTGATAATTTCATGTTGTACTTATCACTTCCTCGACTATCGGTGTGCGATTTGGCGAAGATGACCATGTTTGGATATTCATTCATTACCATTACCAACTTATTCAACTCGGCTGCTCCTTCTGCTGTAATATTGCTTTTGTCGTATTCAAAATAAATTGGCTGTAATATCACTTCGTTCTCTGTAATGATTGGCATAATTGGATTCAACAAGGCTTCTACAACAACTTGATCATTCTCTGCCTTTGCTACTTCAAATACACCACTCTCATATCCTTGTTTTGATACTTGAGCGCTATATGATGTATTACATAGTACACTACTCAATGTTTCTCCGTTAAAAGCTGTTGTTTGATTTGTAATTGTTGTTTGCTTTTCATCCACTAACATAACTGTAGCGCCTTCAATAACATTACCTGTTTTTGCGTCTTTTACTCTTACTAAAGCTTGTACTTTACAAATCGGATCTGCTTTAAAGATATCATCGTTACCGTCTCTATTACTCGAAAAGAAACCAACTTTCTTTGTTGTATTATAGGTGAATGCAAAGTCATCTTTTGATGTGTTTACCGGTTCTCCTACATTGATTGCTTCTGTACCTTTGTTTAAATCCATCTTAAATACATCCAATCCACCAAAACCTGTTTTTCCGTTGGAAGAGAAAAACAAAATATTGTCTTCGGTTATAAATGGAAAACTCTCATTGGCTTCCGTATTTACTTTTGCACCTAAGTTCTCTGGTGTACCATATTCGTCTCCGTTTACAGCAACTTTCCAGATGTCCTCACCTCCAAAACCGCCAGGCATATTTGACGAGAAGTATAAGGTTTTTCCATCTTTGCTAATGCTTGGATTTCTTACATCATACCCTTTATTGTTAAATGGTAATGGTTTACCGTTTGTCCAATTGTCTCCTTGTTTTGTTGCTCTATATAGATATATCTTACCAAACTTAGCATTCTTTGGTTTGTCTTTTGTAAACTCCTTTTCATTAAAACTCTCGCTGCCGTAATACATTGTTGCACCATCGTTTGTGATACTCACTGGTCCATCGTGCCATTTGGTATTGATGTTTTCTACCGCTACTGCATCACTTATAGTACCATTTGCATTATACGTAGCTTTATAAATATCCAAATAAGGCTCTTCGTTCCAGCTATTGGTTTTTCTTGAGGTATTTCTTGAACTCGCAAAGTAAATATTGTTATCATTGGTAAGGACAGCTCCAAAATCGGTTTTATCACTACTTACATCTGATTTTGCAACATCATATAATTTGGTTTGTCCTTGTAGTTCTGGTAGATAATTTGGCTTACTTACAAATGTTTTAGCTCTTTGGTCGTTAGGTGCCAATTGTGCAAACTGTTGCATTTGTTGATCAGCTTCCTTGAAGTTTCCTTCGGCTTTTAGCATTTGAGCGTATTTGTAATACGTTTCCGCATCTTGCTTCTGCTCTACTACTTTAGCATACCATTTTACTGCTTCTTTGGTATTGAATACATTGTAATAACTCTCTGCCAATTGTTTGTAAACATAGTTATCTGCTTTACTGCCTTCTGCTAGTTTTAAATATTCTTTTGCCGCATCAACATATTCGTATCTATTGAATAACTTATCTGCTGTTTTGGTATATTGGTTTTGTGCACTAAGCATTCCACTTACCATCACAAAACTTAATGTTACATATAATTTTCTCATTGTACTTTGGTCGCTTTAGGTTAGAAGAATCTTGGTGAACTTGATACTTTCTTTGGAAAATTCAAATCGAACAACAATATTAACTCGTGAGAAGATGGCGTTGTTACTTTCAAATCCGAAACGATATGATCATATGCGTAACCTATCTTAATTGATGGCGTTACTGCATAATTTATCATCGCTCCAAAACTATCTTCTAAACGATACGTTCCTCCTACCTCAAATTTCTGATTGAATAAAAAATTAGCCGATAAATCTAAAGATGTGGGTGCTCCAAAAGCCGATTTCATCATGAAAAATGGCTTGAACTTAACCGTATCATTAATATCAAAAACATACCCTCCTGTTAAAAAGTAATGCGATGTCTCTGAACCAAATTCTAACTCCTCGCCTGTTCGTTGGATATCCAAATGTTTTGACTTTAACATATTTGGAACTGATAATCCTAAGTAGTACTTGTTAGTATAATAGAAAAATCCTGAGCCTAAATTAAAATAGGTATTGCTTATATCTTCGCTAAAAGCTGGATCACTCGGCTGTGGCAAGGTGTGATTTATATCACTATACAATCCAACATTGTGAAACGTTAATCCCATTTTTAATCCAAAGGCTAACTTGTGGTCGCCTCCTAAATTTAATGTGTACGAAAAATCTCCATAGACATTATTCTCCTCTACTGGTCCAATCTTGTCTGATATAAAACTAAGACCCATACCAACATTCTTTCCCACTGGTGCATGTCCGAAAAATGTTCCCGTAGTTGGTGCATCCTCTATCTCAACCCATTGCTTTCTGTATAATAATCCCATAGATAAATTATCCTTACTTCCCGCATAAGCCGGATTCATAACACTCATATTATACATGTATTGTGTATAATGTGGGTCTTGTTGTGCATGTAAATCTCCAAAAGAAGCTAATGCAACTAAAGCTACTAAATATAGTTTCTTCATTATTATTTTTGTTTATGGCTACCGCTTTAGCGGCAGCCTTTTTATTATTGTTGTCTATTAATATACACCCAACCTGTCTTAGCAGGTAAACCATTAAATTCAATTACATAATAGTAAGTACCGTCAGGTAATTCATTTCCATTATCAGATTGTCCAAACCATTCATTAGTATAATTTGACTTACTGAAAACTTTAGCACCATATCTGTTAAATATTTCAACTTTACTTACATCATAACCCGATAAATCCCAAGAATCATTATTCCCATCATTATTCGGAGAAATACCATTTGGAATCATACAAAATACATTGTTGATAGTTACAAAATCGCTTACCATACAACCATTTAAAGTAACTTGAATTTCGTAAGTATCAGAACTTGTAACAACTATAGTAGAAGTTGTGCCTAATAAATCACCATTACTATTAAACCATTGATATGTTGCATTTAAAGTTTCTGATACATTTAATTCATAATTCACCCCATTACATGCATGAGTAATTGATATAGTAGGCGATACTAATTGAGCAGCATTGCTAAAACTTGCTGATGCTACTGAAGTACATCCACCATTAGTTGCTGCTACCGTATAACTTGTTCCAACTGTCATACCTGATATTAAACCTGTTGCTCCTACTGTTGGTCCTGATGGTGTAAAGGCATACGTATTTGATGCGCTGTAATTTGATATGGTAGAACTTCCAGCTGATGAACAACTAGCTGCAACTGATACAATAGTTGGTATTGATGGTGTTGGTAATTGTGCAGCATTGCTAAAACTTGCTGATGCTAATGAAGTACATCCACTAATAGTTGCTGTAACAGTATAACTTGTTCCAACTGTCATACCTGATATTACGCCTGCCGCTCCTACAGTTGGTCCAGCTGGTATAAATGTATAGGTATTAGAAGCGCTATAATTTGATATAGTTGAACTTCCTGCAGCAGAACAACTAGCTGCAACTGATGTGATTGTTGGTACTAGTGGTGTTGGCAATTGTGCAGCATTGCTAAAACTTGCTGATGCTAATGAAGTACATCCACCATTAGTTGCTGTTAACGTATAACTTGTTCCAACTGCCATGCCTGATATTACACCTGCAACTCCTACTGTTGGGCCTGATGGTGAAAATGCATAGCTGTTAGATGCATTATAATTTGATATTGTTGAACTTCCTGCAGCAGAACAACTAGCTGCAACTGATGTGATTGTTGGTACTAGTGGTGTTGGCAATTGTGCAGCATTGCTAAAACTTGCTGATGCTAATGAAGTACATCCACTATTAGTTGCTGTTAACGTGTAACTTATTCCAACTGTCATACCTGATATTACGCCTGCCGCTACTACAGTTGGTCCAGCTGGTATAAATGTATAGGTATTAGAAGCGCTATAATTTGATATAGTTGAACTTCCTTCAGCAGAACAACTAGCAGCAATTGATGTGATTGTTGGTATTTGTGGTGTTGGTATTTGTGCAGCATTGCTAAAACTTGCTGATGCTACTGAAGTACATCCACCATTAGTTGCTGTTACTGTATAACTTGTACCAACTATCATGCCTGATATTAAACCTGTTGCTCCTACTGTTGGGCCTGATGGTGAAAAGGCATAGCTGTTAGATGCACTATAATTTGATATAGTTGAACTTCCATCTGATGAACAATCTGCAGCAATTGATGTGATTGTTGGCACTAGTTGTGTTGGTAATTGTGCAGCATTACTAAAACTTGCTGATGCTAATGAAGTACATCCACTATTAGTTGCTGTTACCGTATAACTTGTTCCAACTATCATGCCTGATATTACACCTGCAACTCCTACTGTCGGACCTGCTGGTGTAAATGCATAGGTATTAGATGCGCTATAATTTGATATAGTTGAACTTCCATCAGTTAAACAATCTGCAGCAATTGATGTGATTGTTGGTGTTTCAGTTGGCAGTTGTGAATTAAATGTAAATGTTAACAAATTAGAATTAC
>JBIKZB010000034.1:0-10076 GCA_044354955.1 Flavobacterium sp.
CTAAATATTTTCTACGAACAATATAATCTTTATTTTTCCATACAAAAATTAATGCTATCAAAAGCGGAATCGTATACAATGGGTCAATTACAAAGATTGTTTTTAAAGCAAATCGATGTTCCAAAGGCCAAAGAATTTGCGTTCCCCACGAGGTAAACAAGTCTAATAAAACATGTGTAACCAAACACCAAAATGCTAGTGAAGTCGCGCTTTTGAAATTAATTTTATCATGTTCAAGTTTCGCGATTGCCCAACCCAAAACAGGTGATATTAAAGCAAAAAAGAGTAGCGAATGGCTTAAACCTCTATGAATAGCAACACCTTCAACATCACTTAAAAATTTTCCAACCACAATATCTAAATCAGGAATAGTACCCAAAATAGAGCCATACAAAAAGGTTTTGTTTTGCAGTTTTTTTCCAGCAACCAATTCGGCTGTGGCAATTCCAAGGACAATTTGTGTAAGTGAATCCATAACAAGCAATTGCAATTCAAAAGTTCTAATTACAAAATAACTAGGAGTTCCGAATTGTAAATTCAAATGTACTCATTATCCTCAAAAATAACATTCCAAAATTGTATCTTTTTTTACTCTAAAAAGCAGATTGTAAAAATCAATATTTTTGTTATCACCAAATAATGTTATTCTCTTGAAGAGAAAGATAAAAGGTTAAATTATTTTCTAAAAAATTACCATTTCTACTTTAATGAATTTACACATGCAACAAATCAAACCATACTTAACAACGGTTGTTTTTGCTTAAATCACGTTTAAAAAGAATCTTTTTATTCTGCTCAATATAATCGCTCGATAGAATCAAATAAGGATGATTAGTTGAAAGACCAGCACTTCGGCTTTTTATAATTATCTTATCGTTAACCTTTAGGTTTTTTAACTTTTCAAATTCTTTCGGAATAAACTGCATCAAGTATTCTTCGTTCTTAATCTTAATAGTAAGCCATTTTGGACCTGATGAATTTGCATTTTTGCGCTTAAAAGTAACAGAGGTTACCATCGCTTCCATTGGTGTGAATGCTTGTACCTCTTTCTTTATTTTATCATAAGAAGCTTGTATTTTTTTACCTTCAGGAGAAGCCTCCCATTTTTTGTATTGTATACCATCGGGAGAAGCTTCCCATTTTTTTCGTTGTTCCAAGATGGTTTTCTGATTTACAACAGGCAACGGTTTTTGAATTGACTTGCTTTCATTTTTAGTTTCACGATTTGCAAATACGAGAACACTCACCACAACTAGCGATACCATAAGTACAGAAAAAACTTTTTTCATAAGGCTCCTATTTTTTAAATTAATGAAGCAAATATAGCTTGATTACTTCCAATCAACCGATTTTAGAATGTAAAAAGAAATGTAAATTTTGTAAAAAAAATGTAAAACACCAGTGCTATCGTCTAAATATCTTATTCTGATAAAGCAATATTCGCATAGTCTATTGTGAATATAGATACTTGCAGTTCGCATATCACAATTTATATTAAAATGCTATTTTTTACCGCTATAGCAGTAATTAAAACTTTTTTGTGATTTATTTATCAAAAGAAATAGCTTTTATCATTTTTTTACCGCTATAGCAGTAAAAAAATGATATTTTCTCTCTTTTTTATACTTTTGTAATATTAAATTGTTTATTTTTACCGCTTAAACAGTAAAAAATGAATGATTTCGATTTAGGTGCTTTAGTGAAAGACCATCGTAAAAAAGCAGGACTTACACAACTAGAGTTAGCCAACTTAGCTGGAGTAGGGAAGACGACTGTTTTTGATATTGAAAAAAACAAAGAAACTGTTCGTTGGAATAGTCTTATTGCGGTGCTCCAGGTTTTAAATATTAAATTGGAATTCAAAAGTCCGTTAACTAAATAATTATGAGAAGAGCAATAGTAATGGTTCATGGAAATATAGCAGGAGTGCTGACTGAAGTTTCTCCAGCTGAATATTATTTTGAATATGATGAAGACTATGAAGGTGAAGCAGTTTCTTTGACTATGCCTTTAAATCATAAAAAATATGGTTACAAATCGTTTCCGCCATTTTTTGAAGGCTTATTGCCTGAAGGAGTGATGTTAGAAGGTTTATTAAAGATTGCTAAAATTGATAAAAAAGATTATTTCTCGCAACTAATTGCAACTGGAAACGATTTAGTAGGTGCAGTAACGGTTAAATCGATGGAAGATGAATAGATGTCCAATTACATACGAGTTATGTGGTAACGATAAATACAGCGAAAAAGGACTTCGAATGATAGCTCCTAAATTGACTCATTTGAATGATTTACCATACACAGCTGCTGAACTTCGACAAGAAGCCGCAAATAGAGCAAAAAAGTTATCTATTCAAGGTGTTCAACCCAAGTTGAGTGCTACAATTTCAGTTGCTAAACAAGAATTTAAAATTGTTGACCAATTTGGAACATATATTATTAAACCTCAAAATGATTTATTTCCTGAATTACCAGAAAACGAAGATGTAACTATGCGAATGGCAAAAGTGTTTGGTTTAGATGTTCCCTTTCACGGAATGTTATATGCTAAAGATGGTAGTTTGTCATATTTTATTAAACGTTTTGACCGTTATGGACAAGGAAAAAAAATAGCAACGGAAGATTTTGCGCAATTAACAGGTAATACAAGAGATACAAAATATCGTTTTACAATGGAAAAACTTGTTCCTGTAATCGACGAATTTTGTTCGTTTCCGGCTATTGAAAAAGCGGATTTTTTTAAAAGAATACTTTTCTGTTATGTTACTGGTAATGAAGATATGCATTTAAAAAACTTTTCATTGATTACCAAAAATGGTAAAACAACCCTTACACCAATCTATGATTTTTTAAATTCAAGTATAGCTATAAAAAATCCTGAAGAAGAAATTGCATTAACCTTAAAGGGAAATAAAAGTAATTTTAAAGCTACAGATTTTATAGATTATTACGCAAAAGATAGATTGCAATTAAATGAAAAAACAGTTACGACTATCCTTGAACAAATGCACAATACAATTCCAAAATGGAAAGAGTTGCTTGAAATTTCTTTTCTTTCAGAAGAAATGAAAAATAAGTATTTTGAATTACTAAAGTATAAGTTGAATTTATTTTTGTAAATATAATTTTATTTTCCGATACAGAAATTTGCAAAAATATTCCCCAATAATTCATCATTTGTAACTTCTCCAGTAATTTCGCCAAAGAAATACAATGCACTTCGAATATCAATCGCCATCAAATCAGAAGAAAGACCTGAGTTTAATCCCCATTTCACTTTCTGAATTTCCTCTAAAGCTTTTAATAAAGAGTCGTAATGACGCGTGTTGGTTACAATGGTTTCGTTATTGCGTAAAGCACCCGTGTTTACAAAGGACATCAATTCATTTTTCAACTCTTCAATACCTACTTTTTGTTTTGCAGAAATGAAAATTGAATTCTCAATTTGTGATTCTAGATTTTGAAGTAAACGCTCTTCTAGTTTGTCTTTTTTATTAAATATTGTAAGTAAAGCTTTTTGTGGGTATTTGTTTTTAATTTTTTCAACTTCCATTTTTAATCGTTCTAAGCTTTCCATTGTTAATTCTGTGCTGTCAACAAGGAACATTACCACTTGCGCTTGTTCAATCTTTTCAAATGTTTTTTGAATCCCGATACTTTCTACATGGTCTTGTGTTTCACGAATTCCTGCCGTATCAATAAATCGGAAACCAATGCCATTGATAACTAATTCATCTTCAATCGTATCACGAGTTGTTCCTGCAATATCGGAAACAATAGCGCGTTCTTCATTTAATAAAGCATTCAATAAAGTCGATTTTCCAACATTCGGTTCACCTACAATTGCGACAGGAATACCGTTTTTAATTACATTCCCAACCGCAAACGAATCAATTAGTCGTTTTAAAACAAACTCAATGCGTTCTAACAATTCGTGAAATTGCGTTCTATCGGCAAATTCTACATCTTCTTCTGCAAAGTCCAATTCCAATTCGATTAAGGAAGCAAAATTTAATAATTCTTCACGCAATTTGGCAATCTCGTTACTAAAGCCACCGCGCATTTGTTGCATAGCGATTTGGTGACTCGCTTCGTTATCTGAAGCAATTAAATCTGCCACCGCTTCCGCTTGTGATAAGTCTAGTTTTCCGTTTAAAAAAGCACGTAAGGTAAATTCACCCGCTTGCGCCATTTTAGCGCCTCTACGAAGCAATAATTGAATAATTTGTTGTTGGATAAAAGTAGAACCATGACACGAAATTTCAATCACATTTTCCCCAGTATACGAGTTAGGACCTTTAAAAATAGAAAGCAGTACTTGATCATATACTTTGCCATTATCGACTATATGTCCTAAATGAATTGTATGCGTCTTCTGTTTTGTAATATCTTTCCCAGAAACCGATTGAAATACGTCAGCGGCTATCGTAATAGCATCTTTACCAGATAATCGAATAATAGCAATCGCACCCGCTCCTGACGGTGTAGCTAATGCAACTATAGTTTCTTGTGGAATCATGTTCTAAATTTAGTTTACAAAGATAAATCAAAGTCGGAAGTTAGAAGTTAGAAGTTGGGAGTTTTTTTAGTTACGCAAAGTATCGCTAAGTTTAGCACGAAGTTACACAGAGTTTTCTTTTGCATTCTTCGCGTTTAAAAATTTAAACCCGCGTATATCAGTCAAATCCGCTTTATCCGCGTTCTAAAAATATATCGTAAGTACAAGAGATGCTTATCAGCATGACAAACTAAGCCTATATTCTATTGTGAACTATACAAAGTACAACGTCCGAAGTTTCGGACTCTGTGTAGCTCTCTCAGCACAATTCAATTCAAAAAAAGCTCTGTGTAGCTCTGTGAAAAAAATATGTGTCTATGTTAAAAAAAACGTTAAAACTAGTTCTTGAAAATCCGTTTCATCCGCGTGCTAATATTGTAAAAATTAAAAAACCACTATAGCCTAAGCCAAGTGGTTTTTAAGTTAGTTAGGGTTGGTAATAAGATTTTCAGTTAGCACTGTAAAATCAAATATTGTGAATTAGTTGCTTAACATTACTGGCATTACAAGCATTGTAACTGTTTCGCCTTCGTCTAAGCCGTCTACTGGAGTTAAAATTCCAGCACGGTTTGGCATCGACATTTCTAATTGGATTTCATCACTTGATAAATTATTCAACATTTCTGTTAAGAAACGAGAATTGAAACCGATTTGCATGTCGTCTCCTTGGTAATCACAAGTCAAACGCTCATCTGCTTTGTTTGAATAATCGATATCTTCTGCCGAAATATTCAATTCAGTTCCAGCAATTTTTAAACGAATTTGGTGCGTAGTTTTGTTAGCAAAAATAGCCACACGACGAACCGAGTTTAAAAACTGAACTCTGTTGATTAATAATTTGTTTGGATTTTCTTTTGGAATTACCGCTTCGTAGTTTGGATATTTTCCATCGATTAAACGACAAGTCAATACATAATTCTCGAAAGAAAATGTTGCATTTGAATCGTTATATTCTATTGAAACTTCAGCATCAGAAGCACCTAAAATTCCTTTTAAAATGTTTAAAGGTTTTTTCGGCATGATAAAATCAGCAACTTGCGATGCTTTCACATCGGTGCGAGCATATTTTACTAATTTGTGAGCGTCTGTTGCTACGAAAATTAATCCTTCTGGTGAAAATTGGAAGAAAACACCACTCATTACAGGGCGTAAATCATCGTTTCCAGCTGCAAAAATTGTTTTACTTACCGCAGTTGCTAATACTTCAGCAGGAACTAATGTTTTTGAAGGATCATCTAAAACTACAGCTTTAGGGAATTCTTCTCCTGGAGCGTAAGCAATTGCATATTTTCCAGAGTTTGAGCTAATTTCTACAGTTGAATTGTCTTCAACAGTAAATGTTAACGGTTGTTCTGGAAATGTTTTTAAGATATCTAATAAAAGCTTCGCTGGAATAGCAACACTTCCTTGACTGGTAGAATCAATTTCTAACGTAGCTGTCATGGTAGTTTCTAAATCAGAAGCTGAAACTTTTAATTGGTTGTTGTCTAATTCAAAAAGGAAATTATCAAGGATAGGCAAGGTGTTACTACTGTTGATAACACTACCTAATACTTGTAATTGTTTTAATAAATACGAACTCGATACTATAAACTTCATCATCTTGTATTTTAAAATCGTGATTTGATTTTATATTTCACAAATATATTCTAATTCTACTCAATCGCAAAAACATTTTTATTAACAACTAGCGACTGTATTTTCTTTTACGCAAGAAAGTGAATAAAAATCCAAAGATTGCCAGAATAACTATTGGTAATCCGACAGTTATCAATTGAGCTGCGGTATAATTTTTATATACTTCTTCTTTGTTTAAAAGAGGTAAATCAACATCTTTGCTTCGGATGTTAATAAGTCCGTTGTCGTCTAGAAGGTAATTTACACAATTCATCAAGAACTCTTTGTTCCCATACAGCTGATTGGTCCACTTATCAAAACCTAATTCTAACGGTACGCCTTTGTCCATTTGATTTTTAACCACATCACCATCTGAAATCACAATCATCTTATTCTCTTTTCCAGTAGCTTGAAACGAATTATCTTTAAACGGTAATATACGATTTTGGTAAGCAGATTTGAATTTTCCTTCCATTAAAACTGCCACTGGAAGCAATCCTTTTCCTTCGTATTCTTCTGGAGTAGTTTCTTCTGTAACCATGTCTAAAGAGATTGGACTTGGCGTTCCAATGGTTTTTGAATATTCAGACGAACTCAATAAAACGGTTTTCTTAATATCGTTTTTCAGGATTTCAATGGGCGATGCAAATTCAAACTTAATCCCTTCCATGTTTTTCACAATCGGATTGGTAGAAGTTGGATAAATAAACGGTGCAAATTTCCAAGTGTATTCTTGCATTTGCGTTTCGCTTCCTTGATTACCGGTTGCTAATTTGATAGGTGTAGCATATTCATCTTTAATCAATAACGGATTCATTCGAATACCGTATTTAAAGAACATATCTGTTAAGTTCAATTCACGTTGGGCTGCTAAAATGGTGCCGGTTTCGTTGTACAAGCTATCCATGTCTGCCGAAATCACATCTACTAACCACAAGGTTTTTCCACCATTCATGATGTACTGGTCTAACACTTGTTTTTCTTCTTCCGTAAAAGCTTCGGTTGGCTTTGCAATTACTGCTAAATCGTATTTTTTAAGCGCTTCTAAAGTCTGAGTCGGTTGTTTTGCTACCGAATCCAACGTAAAAGGTCCGATATAATAACTTTCTTTAACCGTTTTTAAGAAATCGGCCATGAAAGGCTCAATTAACTCACCATTTCCTTTAATAACGGCAATTTTCTTTTGTTTTTCTTTTGAAACTTTATTGATAGCTTCCGCAAAACCAAATTCCAAATGCTGCACGGAACTAATTACTTTTTGCTCGGTTGAAGCACCCATTAAGTTTTTAAGCAAAGCTATTTTTGTGAATTTATCGCCATACGTTGCTTGCGCCCATGGGAAAACCACTTCTTGCGATTGCTTTCCTTTATCTTCCACAGTGATGCTAAGTGGTTGCATGCCTTTTGCGTAGAATTCTTTCATTTTTTCTACTCGCGTTTCCTCTTTCTCAATCGGATTTTTGAAGTTGAAAATAATGTTCGAATTATAAGCCGTAAATTCCTCTAAAAGTTGTTTGGTTTCGTTTTGTAAACGCTTGAATTCTGGCGGAAAATTTCCTTCTAAATAGACTTCAATATAAAGCGGACTATCAACACTTTCAATAATGTTTAATGTCGTTTCCGATAAGGTATAGCGTTTGTCTTGTGTTAAGTCGAAACGTTTGAAAAAGAAGTTGCTGATTAAATTGATAACGATGATGGCTAAAAATACAATTCCTAATTGCTTTAAAGCTTTTGATTTGTTTTCTTTCATTACCATTTCAAAGATTTAAGTTGATAAACCGTTGCCGATAAAAATAAAAACGTCACACTCACAAAATACACAATGTCACGCGTATCTAATACACCGCGACTCATACTTTTAAAGTGATAATCCATTCCTAAAGCAGCAAACATTGAACTGTAATTTCCAAGGAAAGAAGCAATGCCATCAAATCCGAAATAGAAAAAGAAACAACAAAAAACAGCAATAATAAACGCCACAATTTGATTGTCTGATAAAGTAGAAGCAAAAATTCCAATTGCCGTATAAGCCGCAATTAAGAATAATAATCCGAAATACGAACCAAGTGTACTTCCCATATCAATATTGCCTTGCGGATTTCCAAAATGTGAAATCGTCAATACATATATAATTGTAGGAACAATCGCTAAAATGATTAAAATTAGTGCGCCAAAGAATTTTCCGTTTACGATATCCCAATTAGAAAGTGGTTTAGTAAACAACAATTCTATAGTTCCTTGTTTTTTCTCATCCGAAAAACTGCGCATGGTTACGGCAGGAATTAAGAAAATTAAAATCCAAGGTGCCAATTTGAAAA
This sequence comes from Flavobacterium sp., assembly GCA_044354955.1. Taxonomy (GTDB): domain Bacteria; phylum Bacteroidota; class Bacteroidia; order Flavobacteriales; family Flavobacteriaceae; genus Flavobacterium. The sequence goes on from JBIKZB010000034.1 coordinate 8,496, forward strand.
ACGGACTCATATCGGCAAAACCCGAGTTTAATATGTTGAATTCGCCTTCAAAAACCCAAAGAAATAATCCGTTGAGTAAAAGAAAAATCCCGATGACTAAATACCCAATCGGCGAACCAAAAAAGGATTTTATTTCTCGTAATAATAATGCTTTCATTTATTTATTGTTTGTTTCAGGTTTAAGGTTTCAAGTTTTCTAACTCTCAACTCCAACTTCTAAATTCTAAATTTTAATTTAATGTTACTAATCTATCAACACTCCAAGCTTCCGGTTTGTCGCTGAATAGAGTTTTTGTGTAGGTCCAAACGCCATCAAACAAAGCCGATTTTCTGTAGTTTTCTAACGCTTCTTCGTTTTCCCAATAACTATACGTAAAGAAAATCCGTGGGTCGTTTTTGTCTTGATATAATTCTAAGAAACGGTTTCCTTCGAAATTTCGTATGTGGTGTTTCACTTCTTCAAAATTATTTAAAAAAGCTTCGATTTTATCTTCGTGAAAACGCATTTTTACAATTCTTATGAACATAGTTTTGTTTTATTTAAATTTTACCGAAATACTATCTCTAAAATGCAAGCCTAACAAAGTAGAGGCTGAGCCCACCGTTGTGGGATTACTTTTATAAATAGCAATTTCTAAATACCCATTTTCGTTGAACAAAGCCAAGAAGTCGCCTTCTAAATCTTTCAGTTGCTTTGTGTCGGAAACAGGAAAATCAGAATAGCTTCGGTGTAAACGAGTTATTTTTTTATTTTTAATGCTAATTTCAAATTTTCTTCCTCGAATCGTTTCATTAAACTGTTTGTGAGAAATATTAGTAACGCAATTTCCAAACGAATCGATATAAACGATTTGTCCTTTTATTTCGGATAAGTCATCGGAAATCGAAGAAGTCAATACGCTAACCTCTTTTAAGGATTTGATTTCTTTACCAATAACGTTTAATAAACCACCTCTTGAAATATGACAAGCCACAGCTGCAAAAACAGCCATATCACTCACATCAGTATTCAATCTATCATGAATAGTGATGGCAACAATTTTCTGAGGGATTTTCTTCTGTATCAAGGTATTCAAGATGCCATTATCGGCACAAATAAAGTAATGATCGTCCCATTGCATTGCAATATGTTGGGTATCTCCCACACGTTCGCTATCGACACCAATAATATGTATGGTACCTTTTGGAAAATTCGAATACGCTGCTTCAATGCAGTAACTTGCTTCTAATGTGTTGAATAAGTCAATTTCGTGCGAAATATCAACAATCACTGCCTCTTTTTGTTCCGACAGAATTTTGCCTTTCAAAGCGCCTACGAAGTAGTCTTTGTGTCCAAAATCGGTAATTAGCGTAATTATTGACATTTTTTTGTTTATAACTTATTTGAAATACAACAGTAGTTTTTACTAAATTTGATTGCAAAGCTACTATAATTTTAGCGTTTCAAAAATAATTAAAAAAACAAAGCCTTTGAACGAAAGAATCATTGAATTAGTCGACATTGCTCCAAAAGAATTTTGGGGTGCGCAAGATGCTCATCTTGAAACCATTAAGAAGTATTATCCAAAACTTAAAATTGTA
>JBIKZB010000035.1:0-10063 GCA_044354955.1 Flavobacterium sp.
GCTAAAATGCTAAGTGCAACTCCTAAAATCAATACAATTTTTTTCATGGTTCTAAATTGGTAATTAATAATTTTTCGTAAAAGTAATAATAAGTTATAAAGTAGCAAATTTGTTGCTTTTTTATTTATTTTCTAACTATAAGAAATGTTTATGTGTTTTTAAAAAACCTATAGATTCAATTTATAAAATCAACTTTAATAAATTGCTTGAGATGAATTTTTAAAAAAAAGACAATAAATCACATCAAAACAAGTAAAAAAGTGTCTAAAATCGCTTTAAAATAATTTTTATTTGTTTTTTAGCACATAAATATGCGATGAAAACTCATTTTTAAAGCATCCAGATACATTTGATATAAAACCAATAAAAAATCCTGAAATGAAATTCATTTTTCCTGTTTTATATTTTTCTGATAAAAGCGACACATAAAAACTATCAAACCACATAGGTTTAATATCTTCCAAATTCATATTTTGTTTGTCGAATAATTTTTCGATTGCTGTTTTTGAAAAATGCCACAAATGTCTTGGCACATCATAAGCTGCCCAAAATTCTTTATAATGATTAGCATCGTATGATTTAAAATTAGGAACGGCAATAATAATGGTTCCTGAAGGTTTCAACAAACGTTTCAATTCGGCTACTTGATGTTCAACATCTGGAACATGTTCTAAAACGTGCCACATAGTAATTACATCAAATGAATTGCTTTCTAACTTTTCAATGGTGTCGCCAAATTTAATTCCTTTACCTAAAGCAATTCCTTTGGCTTTATCATTTGGTTCGATTCCTAAAATATCCCAATTCTGATTTTTACATTCCAAAAGAAAATCTCCAGTTCCTGCGCCGATATCTAGAATTCTTCCTTTTACAGGTTGGTACGAATTAATTAATTTCACTTTATCGCGAATAGCTTTTCTTTTGATGAAGTGATACATTTTTTCAAATAGGGTACGTTTTCCATCGGTATGCGAAATATAATCTTCAAATTCGTAATACGAACCTAATTTATCTAATGTAGGTTGGGGATGTGTTTTCAGAATTTGATATTCTTCATTTAACAACAATGAAAAAGATTCTCCAGAAACTGAAAAATCTTTAACGGTAATAAAACTTTTATCTTCTAAAAAATTCATTTATTTTATTTTTATGCGAAAGGCTTATTTTAATAGGGTTGACAGCGTTGTTTCACGTGAAACATATTAAGTATTAAGATTTATGTATTAAGTATTAAGACAAAAAAAGGTCTTAATACTTGAGTCTTCAGTCTTTATACTTTCTTATCTTCCCATGTATATTAACAACACCGAAATATCACTTGGCGAAACTCCGCTGATGCGTGATGCTTGTGCAATAGTTCTTGGTCTTATTTTATTTAATTTTTGTTTGGCTTCAATTGAAATCGATTGGATCTTATCGAAATTGAAATTATCTGGAATTACCATATCTTCTAAACGAGTCAATTTATCCGCATTGTTTTTTTCCTTTTCGATATAACCAGAATACTTCACTTGGATTTCAGCTTGCTCAACTACTTCTTGATCTAAATCGTGCTCTTCGATATAAGCTGCCACTTTTTTAAACTTTCTAAAATCTTCCAAATCCAATTGTGGACGAGAAAACACTTTAAACATTTTATCCGGTTGACTCATTGGAGCCGAACCTTTCGCTTCTAAAATCGGATTGGCTTCTTCTGGTTTCAAACTTGTTTCTCTAAAGAAATTCACCATCGCGTCGGATTGTGAGAATTTTTGTTCCATACGAATCAAACGATCTTCTTTCGCTAAACCAATTTCAAATGCTTTTGGTGTTAATCTAAAATCCGCATTATCTTGACGAAGTAATGTTCTGTACTCAGCACGTGAAGTAAACATACGATAGGGTTCTTCTGTGCCTTTCGTAATTAAGTCGTCAATTAAAACTCCAATATACGCTTCATCTCTTTTTAAGATAAATGGTTCTCTATTCTGCACTTTTAATGCTGCATTAATTCCCGCCATCAAACCTTGAGAGGCTGCTTCTTCGTAACCTGTTGTTCCATTAATTTGTCCTGCAAAATACAAGCCTTCAACTAATTTAGTTTCTAAAGTGTGTTGCAATTGCGTAGGAGGGAAGTAATCATATTCGATAGCATAACCTGGACGGAAAAATTTCACATTCTCAAAACCAGCAACTGAACGCAATGCTTTGAACTGAACATCTTCTGGCAACGAAGTTGAAAATCCGTTGATGTAATATTCGCAAGTTGTCCAACCTTCAGGTTCTACAAAAAGTTGATGTCTTTCTTTATCTGCAAAACGATTAATCTTATCTTCAATCGATGGACAATATCTCGGACCTAAACTTTTTATTCTTCCGTTGAACATTGGACTTCTATCAAAACCTTCACGTAAAATATCGTGCACTTCTAAAGAAGTATAAGACATCCAACAAGAACGTTGTGTTTTTAATGGAGCGGTCAAATTAGAATAGGAAAACTTTTCTGGAACATCATCACCTGGTTGTTCTGTCATTTTAGAAAAATCTAACGAACGGCCATCAACACGAGGAGGTGTTCCTGTTTTCATTCTTCCAGATTCAAAACCTAGTTTTACTAAATCTTCTGTTATTCCGAAAGAAGCACTTTCACCTGCGCGACCACCACCAAATTGTTTATCACCAATATGAATCAAACCATTCAAAAAAGTTCCGTTTGTCAACACAACCGACTTCGCTTTGATTTCCACTCCAAGAGAAGTTTTCACTCCTACAATCTTACCATTCTCTGCTAAAATCCCAGCCACCATTTCTTGGTAGAAATCCAAGTTCGGCGTGTTCTCCAACATGGTTCTCCATTCATCTGAAAAACACATCCTGTCTGATTGCACTCTTGGGGACCACATCGCAGGTCCTTTTGATTTATTCAACATCTTGAATTGAATAGCTGTCTTATCTGAAACAATTCCAGAGTATCCTCCCAAAGCATCAATCTCACGCACAATTTGTCCTTTTGCAATTCCTCCCATGGCAGGATTACACGACATCTGTGCAATGTTTTGAAGATTCATTGTTACCAATAGCGTAGAACACCCCATGTTGGCAGCAGCAGCAGCAGCTTCACAACCGGCGTGACCAGCACCCACAACAATTACATCATATTGATTTAAAAACATCTTTTATAAATATTATGTTCCACGTGAAACATTTAAAAAAATTCTAGTTTATAAGCTTAATGTTCCACGTGAAACATTTGCATTTTTTCATCTTCTTTCGAACGCATTAAGGCTTCGTCTTTTGGAGATTTATCTTTGTAACCACAATAGTGTAAAACACCATGAGATAAAACACGCTTTAATTCTTCTTCAAAAGAAACATTGAAATCGCTTGCATTATCTTGAACTCGCTCAATAGAAACAAAAATATCACCTTGTATTAAATTTCCTACTGTGTAATCGAAGCTAATAATATCAGTTAAAGTATCGTGATCTAAATATTCTACGTTAATTTTATGTAGGTACTCGTCATCACAAAAAATATAATTGATTTCCCCTTCATCAAATCCTTCGGAATCAATAATACGAGAAATCCAATATTCATAATGAGCCTCATTTTCGAGTTCGAAATCTGTTTCGTAATTAAAACTAATCATTGCCTTTAAAATAGTTTTGAACCTTCTGGTTAAAATTGGGTTGCAAAGGTAAGCTTTGTCTGTTTAATATTTCAACACTTTTCAGATATTCTTTTAATTCATTTGAAAGTGGAGTAGTGCTGCCATTATAGTTTTTGTCATTCGTTTTAGATTGACGTTTGGTATCTTCTCCTTGTTGTTGTATTGCCTTTTCTAATTTTAAAAGTTCGTGTTTTAAATTCAACATCTTTTGCAACGTCTGATTTTTAAAACCTTTATTGATTAATTGCTTCTCAATATCTTTCATTTGGTTTAAAGCATTCTGGCCTTGACCTGTCATACCTTCCTTTTCTAATGCCTTTTGCAAAGCATCACGCAATTGTCGCTGTTCTTTTAAAATTTCTAAAACCTTACCAGCATTTCCATCAGAACCATTTTCACCTTCTTGATTTCCTTCACCAGATTGCCCTTTACCATCTTTACCTTTTTGTTGACCTTGACCAGGTTTGTCGCCGGGTTTATCGCCGGGTTTATCGCCAGGTTTTTCGCCAGGCTTCATACCGTCTTTCATTTTATCACCTAAACCTTCTTGTTTTTTAATGATATCGGGTAATTGCATGCCTTTGCCTTGACCTTTGCCTGGTTTAGGTTTTCCTTGACCTTGGCCTTGCATTTCCATATTCATATCACTTTGAACATTGCTTAAATAATCAGCTAAACGATTAGCAGAAGTTAAAACATACTGTTGATGAGATGCACCTTTTTGAATATTGTTATCAGCAATGGTCTCTAAAGTCTTGTCTAGATTATAATGTATTTCTCCGACTTCATTAAGAATCGTTTCAGTAATTTTTGGATTACGTAAAGCTACAGCAAACAAACTATCATCTACATGTTTGAATTGTAATTTCAAATCTTGTTGCTTTTTTAACACCTTATTCAATTGCAAAGAACGAACTTGAGAAGCATTAGTAGTTTTAATTAACGATTCTTCATCAAATGAAAAAGCTAATAAATTATCTAAAATTTGACGTAATAATTTAGCATCCTCTTCCATTTGTTCCATACCACTAGCTGTCATAGAAGAAGACATCTTACTACTCATTTCTTTCATTTTTTTGGCAGCCGATTTTTGCTTGGGTTTTGCTTTTTGTTGATTTTGTTTTTGTAAATCTTCAGAAGCCTTGTCCATATCTTTCTTAACATCCTCTTGTTCATTCTTATCAATAGGAATGTCCATAGGTGCTTTTAATTCTTTATTTTCTTTATCTAATTCTTGAAGTTCTTTCTGAATATCGTCAAATTCCTTATTAATAGCATCTTGATTTTTCTCCGTATTTTCCTTTGCATCATCAGACAACTTATCTTCTTTGTCTGCTAACTTATCTAATTTATCCGCAATTTGTTCTGCTTTCTTTTCTACGTAAAAACGTTTCGTTAATTCAACTAACTGTTCTAAATTTTGTTGTTGACTTTTAGCATTTTGTTTTAGCTTATCTACTTTTTCAAACAATTGATCCTTTTCTAATTTCTTAGAAAGTTCCTCTAATTCCTTCAATAACTTTTCGTTTTTCTCTGCTTGTTTTTCGGCTTCTTCTAAACGACGTACTAATTCTTCTTTGTCTTTGTCTTGCGATTTAGGATTGAATTCTTCCAAATTCTCGGTTAACTTTTTAGTAAATTCTTTCATCATTTCGTCTTGTTGTTTTTGACGATTGATAAAGTCTTCTACTTTCTTTTGATCTTTGAAATCTAAATTAGATTTCTCTTTATTCATCTTTTGCAGTTTGTCTAATTCAGAAATTTGCTTCTCTTGATTTTGAAGTGATATTTCTAAACTATTGATGTTTTCATTCTGCTCTTGCAACTGTTTGTCTTCTTTTTGATCATCAGTCAATTCATAATGAAGAAAAACAGACGATTTTGTGCTTTTATAATTGTTAACTAAATCATTATCAAACACTTCAAAGTAATATTCGTAATTTACACCTTCTTCAATCGATAATCCATTAGGAAAAGAATAAATAAATTGATCCACCGCTTGTTTGTTAATAGCTAAATTCGCTTTTCGAACTGCATTTGGATTTCCTTTCGGATAAAAAACAACTTGTAATTTAGATAAGCCATGATCATCGGCAACTTGACCAATCATCATTTTAGATTTAAGCTTTAATGAATCAGGCGCAATTTGAACTGAAATGGTTGGATATTGATCTTTAATAGTCGCAATTTGATACGACAATTTTTCAAACTCATTAATGTTTCTATTGGAAGTAATTACTTCGTAATTCAAATTATCCGATATTCTTCTTGAAAGCGAAAAGTTGTTTTCTTTATTCGCAAAAACACTAACTTGATTATTCGATTTGAAACTAACTTTATCCGTTGCTAAAGCGTTAATTCTCCAATTCACAACAGTACCTTCTGGAACTACAGCATTTCCTGTGCCTTGAATAACTTCCGGTTTTTTGCCTAAATAAGACGGATATTGCAACACCATTTCAAAATTGGCAATAGTTGGTACATCCACCACATTAATCTGATAATCTTTCGAATTTAATCCATTGGCTTGAAGTGAAAACGTAACATCTTTAGATAATTTTGAAAACGTATATTCAAAAACGCCTGGTTTTGTGCTTTGTAAAAAATATTCTTCATCACCAATTTGAATCGCAATATTTTCAGGCATTACTTTTCCTTGTGTTTTTACTTGTAAGACGAAATCAGAATTCTGTTGCGCGGTTAATGATTTATTCAAAACCACAAAATCGAAAGGAGCAGGCGGTGCATATTTGGTTTGAAAATGAACAACACGATCAAAACTATTAGATATTATAGAAGAATTTCCCGTAACGAAAAACAAAATCAATAATAGAATTGGGATAATCGCATAAGGCAAAAACTTCTTATTCTTTGCAAAATTGACTGCATTTGAAAACGGAATCGGTTGCAACGAAGCAGCTTTTTGCTCGATGGAAGCAGCTAATAATTCTGAAGTTTGGTTTTGGTTTGCCAATTGCAAAAAGTTCAACAACTTATCTTGCACTTCTGAAAAATGATTTCCGATAATTTCTGATGCTTGTTCGTAGTTGATTCCTTGTTGTAATTTAAATAATTTAAACAAAGGGAAAGCAATGAATCGAAGCAATAAAAATGATTCAACTCCAACGAATAACCAGAATAAAATTGTTCTTCCAGAAGTAGATAACCATAAAAAGTATTCAATCAATAAGGTAAAAATGAAATACAACAAGCCAAATCCGATGAAAAGAATAACTCCTCTTATCAGTTCATTAGTATAAAACTTCTTGATAAATGCTTCAAGTTTATCGAAAATAATGCTTTTTGTTTCCAAGACTATTCATATATTGTTTATAACTGATAAAAATACAACATCTTCCTAGAATAGTCAATAGGTTTTTAATGAAACTTAACATTTGGGATTTGTTTCAAGTTTCAAGTTTCAGGTTACAAGTTTCATTTTAAGTTTTCATCATCCAACTTCCATCATCCATCATCCACAAAATCAAAATTCAAATCGTATCTTTGCACAAAATTTAATGAAATGTCAGTAAGAGTAAGATTTGCACCAAGTCCAACAGGACCTTTGCATATTGGTGGTGTTCGTACCGCTTTATTCAATTATTTATTTGCCAAAAAACATGGTGGTACTTTCTATTTACGTATTGAAGATACCGATCAAACGCGTTTTGTTCCAGGAGCAGAAGCTTATATTTTTGAAGCTTTAGAATGGTTAGGAATTGCGCCAGAAGAAACCGTTGGAAAGAATGAAAAATTCGGACCTTATCGTCAAAGCGAACGTAAAGCGATGTATCAACAATATGCAGATCAATTGATTAATTCAGGTTGGGCGTATTATGCTTTTGATACGGCTGAGAGTTTAGATGCGATGCGAAAAGAAGCAGAATCGAATGGAAAAACGTTTATTTACAATCATACGGTAAGAGAACAATTGGATAACTCGTTGACAGTTTCACGTGAAAAAGTAGCAGAACGAATTGCAAATGGCGAACATTATGTTATCCGTTTTAAAACACCTGTGAATGAAATTTTAGAATTAAAAGACATCATTCGTGGCGATATTAAGTTTGATACGAATTTATTAGACGATAAAGTATTATTCAAATCGGATGGAATGCCAACCTATCATTTAGCGAATATTGTAGATGACCATTTAATGGAAACTTCGCATGTAATTCGTGGTGAAGAATGGTTGCCATCGATGCCATTACACGTTTTATTGTACAAAGCATTTGGATGGAACGCACCCGAATTTGCACATTTACCATTGATTTTAAAACCAATTGGAAACGGAAAATTATCAAAACGTGATGGTGATAAAATGGGATTCCCTGTATTTCCTTTGGAATGGAAAACAGAAGAAGGAACTTCATCAGGATATAGAGAAAACGGATTTTTACCAGAAACAGTAATTAACTTTTTAGCTTTATTAGGTTGGAATGACGGAACCGAACAAGAGATTTTCTCATTAGAAGAATTGGTAGAAAAATTTGATTTAAACAGAATTCACAAAGCAGGAGCGAAATTTGATCCAGAGAAAAACAAATGGTTCAATCATCAATATCTAATAGGGAAAAGTGATAAAGAATTAGCCATAAGTTTTTCTGAAGATTTAGAAAAAAGAGGTGTTTCTACGTCAATAGATTTAGAAAGAGTTGTATCCTTAATTAAAGAAAGAGCGAATTTTGTGAATGAGTTTTGGGATTTAGCCGATTATTTCTTTGAAGCACCAACAACTTATGACGAAAAAGCAGCAAAAAACTGGAAAGAAGAAACGCCAGGATTAATGCAACAAGTGATTTCGGAATTAGGCAAGATTGAAGATTTTACTTCGGTTAACATCGAAACCTTATTAAAAGAATGGATGACAACCAACGAAATTGGAATGGGAAAAGTAATGCAACCGTTACGATTGAGTTTAGTAGGCGCCCTAAAAGGCCCACATTTATTCGACATCATAGAAATTATAGGAAAAGCCGAAACGATTAAAAGAATTGAAAAAGCAATTGCTAGTTTATAAAAATAACCCTCTGAAATTCAGAGGGTTATTTATTAAAGGTATATCGTAATCTGAGCACTAATCAAACCAATATTTCCTTTGAATTTTTCACCAGTAAGTTTAACATTGTCGTTGTTTTTTAAGTTTCCGAGAAAATTGGTTAAACCATATTGATAACCAACTCTTGCTCTTATATTTTTGATACCACCATTAACACCTATGTAGAAATTAGCGTTAATTTTTGATACATCAACAATATCTTTAGCTATCAAACCTGGTTGATCTAATAAAACATTTGTTTCATCATCTTTGTTAATGGTTAATTTCCCATTGACTTGTAATACAGGCCCAAATTCTAAATTCAAATGGTCTTCAATTGCTACATAGCTTGGTACAATATAAATTTGAACCGCCGACATTTTAAAATTAGTTTGCGTTGGAATGAATCCTTTTCGCGTTGGAATAGAAAAATTACTATCGGTAAAAAACATCCCAAAACTCATTTGCCAATCGTTATAATAATTACCTCTAACACTAAATCCACCAATCCAACCTTGTTCTGAAGTTATAGAAAAATTATCCGTATAAATATTTAATTTAGATAATCCTGCACCAATACCTATTCGATTACTATCTCTATAACCTCGTTGTGCGAACGCAATACCCGAAATTAGTAATAAAACTATAGTTAATCTCTTCATCTTTAAAAAATTAAGTGCCAAAAGTAAACTTTAAAAATGATATTTGTAACTTTTTAGATTAAAAAGCGTATAAGTATCATATAACTAAAACAATAAAAAATTATGGAGTTTATCATGTTTCCAATTATCTTCATTGGATTAATTGTCCTTTTTTCTTCTTTCTTTACCGTGAAACAACAAACTGTTGTAGTAGTAGAGCGCTTTGGAAAATTTCTTAGCTTGAGAAATTCAGGTTTACATTTAAAAATTCCGATAGTAGATAGAATTGCTGGAAGAGTAAATTTAAGAATTCAACAATTAGATGTAATCATCGAAACCAAAACTAAAGATAACGTATTCGTTAAAATGAAAGTTTCGGTTCAGTTTAAAGTATTACAAGAAAAAGCATACGAAGCATTTTATAAATTAGAATATCCACACGATCAGATTACGTCATATGTATTTGATGTAGTGCGTGCTGAAGTTCCAAAGTTAAAATTAGATGATGTTTTTGAACGTAAAGATGATATTGCAGTTGCGGTAAAACGTGAGTTAAACGAAGCAATGACGACTTATGGTTATGACATTATCAATACCTTAATTACAGATATTGATCCAGATATTCAAGTTAAAAATGCGATGAACCGTATTAACGCGGCTGACCGTGAAAAAACAGCGGCTGAATATGAAGCAGAAGCTGGAAGAATTAGAATTGTAGCGAAAGCAAAAGCAGAA
>JBIKZB010000036.1:0-10035 GCA_044354955.1 Flavobacterium sp.
TGAAAATTATGATGATCCATTAACATATAATAGTAATCAAGCTAAATATGTATTTAGAAGTTTGTACAAAACAACTCAAGCAGCAGCTTTACAAGAAAGTGCAAAAAATAAATTCCAATTAAAAGGTCGTTTTAAATCAATGGGTGGAGACGGAATTTCAATTGGGGCTTTTAATGTTCCTCAAGGTTCTGTTGTAGTTACTGCTGGTGGAAGAGTTTTGGTTGAAGGGGTTGATTATACGGTAAATTATCAAATGGGTAAAGTACAAATTTTAGACCCATCATTACAAGCATCAAACACTCCAATTGAGGTTTCTGTAGAAAATAACTCGGTTTTCGGACAACAAACTAGAAGATTTTGGGGATTAAATGTGGAGCATAAATTTAACGACAAGTTTTTAATGGGAGCTACTATTTTAAACATGTCTGAAAGACCCTTTACAACCAAATCAAATTACGGACAAGAATCTGTAAATAATACTATTTTCGGATTTAATACAAACTATTCTACGGAAGTTCCATTTTTTACACGATTAGTAAATAAGTTGCCAAATATTGATACTGATGTGCCGTCAAACTTGTCATTTAGAGGTGAAATTGCCTATCTAAAACCAGGAGCATCCAAAGCAGATCAATTTAATGGTGAAGCAACAACTTATATAGATGATTTTGAAGGTTCGCAAACTACTATTGACATGCGTTCACCTCAAGCTTGGACCTTATCAAGTGTTCCTTTAGAGGGTAATTATGATGGAGTTCTATCTACTGCTGAACCACTTACTGATAATTTAAGAATAGGTGACAAAAGAAGTAAGTTGGCTTGGTATTCAATAGATCCTGTGTTTTATACACAAACGCCTTCTGGAATAGATGATGATGATTTGTCGTTCAATAAAACAAGACGTGTATTTAGCCGTGAATTGTATCCTGTAACAGATATTGCTCAGGGACAGTCTACAGTAATTAATACCTTAGATTTAACCTATTTTCCTAAAGATAGAGGTCCTTATAATTTTAATCAAAACTTGAGTGTTACTAATCAGTTTACAGATGTAGAAGCTCCTGAAACATGGGCGGGTATAACTAGAGCTATCAATTCAACAAATTTTGAGCAATCAAATGTTGAATATATTCAGTTTTGGGTAATGGATCCGTATTATGGGAATACTGGTGATAAAGCGGACCCAACAAATACTGGAAAATTAGTTTTTAATCTTGGTGAAATATCTGAGGATGTTTTAAGAGATGGAAGAAAATTATATGAGAATGGATTACCAGAAGTAGGCTCAACTCAACCAACAATTAGTACAGCTTGGGGGCAAGTTCCCGCTTCTCAATCATTAATTTATGCGTTTGATACTAATGAAGCCAATAGAGCTGTTCAGGATGCTGGATTTGATGGGCTAACGGATGTTAACGAAGCTGTAAAATATACAGATTTTGCTGCTTTCCCTGACCCAGCAGCTGATAATTACCGTTTTTATTTAGAAGCATCGGGTGATGTAGTAAACCGTTATAAAAATTATAATGGAGTTCAAGGAAATTCACCAGTAAATGTTACAAACGACAATAGAGGAAATACCACGTTCCCAGATGTAGAAGATGTAAATCGCGATAATACGATGAACACCATCAATGCTTACTTTAAATTCGAAGTACCTTTTCAAGCTTACGGTGATAATGATGCTGATGTACCTGTGGGACAAAATTATATTGCCGATTTTAGAAAGGATGATAATGTTGATTTACCTAATGGAGAGGTTGGAAAAGCAAGATGGATTTTATATAAAATACCAATTCTAGAGGTAATCGATGCTAATAAAGTTGGTCCAATTACTGATTTCCGTTCAATCCGATTCATGAGAATGTATATGAGTGGATTTAAAGATGAAGTAACCTTGCGTTTTGGAGCTTTAGATTTAGTTAGAGGAGAATGGAGAAGATATACTGGTAAATTCGATGAATTAGATACCGATCCAGATGATGAAAATACCGGTTTTGATGTGGTGGCTTTGAATATTCAAGAAAATGGACAAAGAAGCCCAATTAAATATGTGACTCCTCCTGGTGTAGTTCGAGAACAATTATACAACAACAATACTATCATAAATCAAAACGAACAATCACTTTCGTTACGTGTTTATGATAAATTAGGCGGTACTACTAATGGATTGGAGAATGACGATGCTAGATCTGTATTTAAAAATGTTAATGTTGACATGCGTCAGTTTAAAAAACTACGAATGTTTTTACACGCAGAAGCTGTTCAAGACAATGATTTACAAGATGATGAATTAATTGCTTTCATTCGTTTTGGAAATGACTTTACTGATAATTTCTACCAAGTTGAAATGCCTTTAAAAGTTACGGCTTTTGGTGCTTCTACTCCTGAGGAGGTTTGGCCATCAGAAAATGAAATGGAAATTCCTTTAGATTTTTTAACTAAACTAAAAATTTTAAATCTTCAGAATGATCCCGCTATTGATTATAGTGATCCTAGTGGTATTGGTTTTATTGAGGAGGAAGATGCTAAAATTGGCTCTTCAAATAGTAGACTGACTTTAGGAATTAAAGGAAACCCAAATTTTGGTTTGGTTCGAACCTTAATGATTGGTATCAAAAATAAATCAGGCGATATTCAACGTGGGGAAGTTTGGTTTAACGAACTTCGTATGTCGGATATGGACAACAAAGGAGGATATGCAGCAGTTGCTAACTTAGATACTAATTTTGCTGACTTTGCAAATGTTTCAGCTACAACTAGAGTAGGGACTATTGGTTTTGGTGCTTTAGAACAAGGCCCAAATGAAAGAAGTAGAGAGGATGTTTTTCAATATGATATTGTAACAAATGTAAATTTAGGAAAATTGTTGCCAAAAAAATGGGGAATCAATTTGCCGTTCAACTATGCTGTTGGAGAAGAAACAATTACCCCAAAATTTGATCCTTTTTATCAAGATATTGAATTAAATCAATTATTGGATATTACTTCGGATGCTAATGAACGTTCAAATATTGAACAAAGAGCAATTGATTATACAAAAAGAACAAGTTTTAATTTAATTGGGGTTAAAAAAGAGAAAGCGCCTGAAAAAACAGCAAATTTCTACGATGTTGAAAATCTAACCTTGTCGTACTCGTTAAATGAAACAGAACACCACGATTATGAAATTGAAAATTTAATTGATAAGCAAAATAGGACTACAGTTGATTATGCTTTCACTTTTAAGCCTAAAACCGTTGAGCCATTTAAGAATAGTAAATTCTTAAATAAAAATGGATATTACAAAATGTTAAGCGATTTTAATTTCAATTATTTGCCATCAAATGTTTCGTTTAGTTCTAATATAATTCGCCAATTCAATAAACAACGTTTTAGATTAGTTGATGTGCAAGGTATAGGTTTAGGTGATTTGTATAGAAGAAATTATTTTTTCAATTACACGTACGGTTTCAATTACAACATAACAAAATCGCTCCGAATAAATTATACCGCCTCATCAAACAATATTGTACGTAATTATTTGGATGAAAATAATTTACCAATTGATGGATTAGATATTTGGGATGATTATTGGAATGTTGGGGAATCTAATCAACACAATCAACAATTGGTTTTGAATTATGATTTACCAATTAATAAAATTCCGGTATTGAGTTTTGTGAAATCAACTTATACTTATACAGGAGATTACAATTGGCAACGCTCATCTGATGCTTTTTCATCGGTAACAGGTGAAGATGGTAATATTTATGCTTTAGGAAATTCTATTCAAAATGCAAATTCTCATAAGTTGAACACTACTTTAAATATGGATTTATTTTACAAGTATATAGGATTGACTAAAACGAAAAGCAATAAGAAAAAACCAGTTCCTGAAAAAGATAAAAAAGTAGCGCCAAAACCAGGAGAACAAGTTAAAGCACCAAAAGGAAATGTTACCTTAGAAAGAAGTGCTTTCATGAGTGGTTTAATTGGAGTAATTACGAGTGTAAAAAATATTCAAATTAATTATACTGAAAATAACGGAACAGTTTTGCCAGGTTATTTACCAGGTTTAGGATTCTTTGGTTCGTCAAAACCAACATTAGGATTTGTTTTTGGAAGCCAATCGGATGTTCGGTATGAAGCCGCAAAAAATGGCTGGCTAACTAATTATCCTGAATTCAATCAAAATTTTACACAGGTTGAAAACAAAAAAATAAGTCTAACCGCACAAATGGAACTATTTCCTGATTTAAAAATTGATTTCACAGCAGATAGAACCTATGCTTATAATTTTTCTGAGCAGTTTGATGTTTCTGCTGGACAATATAATTCGCGTGCACCGTATGATTTTGGTAATTTTAATGTTTCAACTATTTTAATTAAAACAGCATTTGCACAAAGCGATATAAACGTTTCACAAACTTTTCAAGATTTTAGAGATAACAGATTAGTTGTAGCAAATAGATTAGCAGAAGGATATTATGGTGTAAGTTCATTTCCAAGAGATGCTGAAGGCTATCCAATTGGATATGGAAAAAATAGTCAGCAAGTGTTGTTGCCTTCTTTTCTTGCTGCTTATTCAGGACAAGAAGCGGAAAAAGTTTCCACAGGAGTTTTTAGAAATGTACCATTGCCAAACTGGACTGTAAAATATACAGGATTAATGCGTTACAAATGGTTTAAAGATAATTTCAAAAGATTTTCTGTTCAACATGGGTATCGAGCTAGTTATAACGTAAATTCATTTCGTTCAAATTTAAATACAGCTCCTGTTGATGCGAATGGAAATTTCTTTGCATCAAAAATTATCTCAAATGTTAATCTTGCGGAGCAATTTAATCCATTAGTTAAAGTTGAGTTTGAAATGAAAAATTCAATAAAAATTCTTGCCGAACTTAAAAAAGATAGAACTTTAAATATGAGTTTCGATAATAACTTACTTACAGAAGTTAGTGGAAATGAATATATAATAGGATTGGGTTACAGAATTAAAGATGTTACATTTAATTCATCATTAGCAGACAATGTAAGCGGTGTAATTAAGAGTGATATTAACATTAAAGCCGATTTTTCATTACGAAAAAACAATACAATTGTACGTTATTTAGATTATGATAACAATCAGTTAGGAGGAGGACAAGATTTGTGGTCTGTAAAATTAACAGCTGATTATTCTTTCAGTAGAAATTTAACGGCTATTTTATTCTATGATCATCAATTCTCTCAAGCGGTTATTTCAACTTCTTTTCCAACTACTAATATTAGAGGAGGTTTTACTTTACGCTATAATTTCGGAAACTAGTTAACTTAAATAATGAATTAAAAACAACCTATCAAAATTATTTTTTTGATAGGTTGTTTTATTTCATAAAAAAATAACAAAAACCTTTTTTTCTATTCAATAATTACAATTACATTTGTGCGTTAAAAATTTATAATCAAATGAATATACCAGCAAATTTAAAATACACTAAAGACCACGAGTGGGTTTCCATTGATGGCGATGTTGCAACAGTAGGGATTACAGATTTTGCTCAAAAAGAATTGGGTGACATTGTGTATGTTGAAGTTGAAACTTTAGATCAAACGTTAGATAAAGACGAAGTGTTTGGAACTGTTGAAGCAGTTAAAACTGTTTCTGATTTGTTTTTACCATTGTCTGGAGAAATTATCGAGTTCAATGATTCTTTAGAATCAGATCCAGAAAAAGTAAATACAGATCCTTATGGTGACGGTTGGATGGTTAAAGTGAAATTTTCTGATGCTTCTGAAATAGAAACACTTTTATCAAGTGAAGATTATAAAGCACTTATCGGAGCGTAATTATTTAGTTCTTGCTATAACTTGGACTTTAATTATTACGGTTTTAAGTTTGGTAAGTTTTAATTCTGTTCCCAAGGTTTATTTAACAGGGAATGATAAGTTGATACATTTTTTATTTTATGCAGTATTGGTTGTGCTATTGAGTTTTTCAATAAGTAGATCTTTTTTTAAGATGAACCATCATTTGTTGATTGTTCTTTTTGCAATCTTTTATGGCATAGTTATTGAAGTATTGCAAAATCTATTAACTAAAAACAGACAAGCAGATTTTTATGACGCTGTTGCTAATTCGCTAGGAGCAGTTGTTGGTTTTATTTGCGTGTATTGTATAAAAAATAAAATTTTTAATAAATTATTTTAAAACATTTCTAATATTAACTATATTAGCACCTCAAAATTAAAATTATGGAAGTAAAGAAAAATCCTAATGTAGATCCAAAGAGAAATAGTTCATTGTATTTCCTTGTTGGACTTACAGCTGTTTTAATGTTAACTTATGTAAGTATAGAGTTAAAATCAGAAGATCCAAGAGTTGAAGTAGAAACATTGGAAATTGCTGATAATATGATGGGTGAAGAAGAGGAAGTTATTTTAACAATGCCTCCTGTTCAAAAATTACCACCACCACCACCACCAGCTCCAGAAGTAATTCAAATTGTAGATAACAAACAAGTTATCGAAGATAAGAAAATTGAAACTACTGAAGTTGATGAGAATAAAGCAGTAGTTGTAACTCAAGCATCTGCTTATGGAGAAGAAGGTGGAACTTCAGATGAAATTGATGAAGAAGTACCTTTTGCTGTAATTGAAGATGTTCCTGTTTTTCCAGGTTGTGAAAAAGTAGAGAAAAGCAAGCGTTTAGAGTGTTTTATGGAACAAATGGCAAAGCATATTAAGAAAAACCAACAATATCCTGAGAAAGCAATGGAAGAGAATATACAAGGTAGAGTTTCTGTCTTATTTGTTATAGATAAAGATGGAAGTATTTCTAATGTTCAAGTGAGAGGCCCTAAAGGAGGTGAGCTTTTAGAAAAAGAAGCAAAAAGAGTAATTGAAAAACTACCAAAGTTTAAACCTGGTATGCAAAGAGGGAAACCTGTAAAAGTAAAATACAGTCAGCCAATTACATTCAAGTTACAATAATATTTAATCCCAACTTAGGTTGGGATTTTTTTTGGCATGTAAATTGTATAGGTTAATTAACAAAGTGTTAACTATTAATCTATATATCATGAAAGCAAATGTTGATTTCCCGAAAAGAGCCAAAAATAGTTTTATCTATTTTCAAGTTGGACTTATTACAACAATGTTGGTTGTGCTTTTTATTTTAGAATTTAATTTTAAAAACATTTCTAAATCGGTTACTTATGTGCCGCCAATTGAGATTAATTCTGAACCAACATTTGTCTATAACCCAGCGCCAGTAACAAAAAAAATAGAAGCAACTAAACCAGTTGTTGTCAATGTGCCTAAAGTGACTCATTATTTTAAACCTACTAAAGAGGAGCCTAAGAAGGAAATTGATGCAAACCCAATAGCTGCGCAAGATAATCCAAGTGATAATCAAAACAATAATAACACAAAAGCGGTTGATGTTCCTAAAGATAACGGTAATGGTGTTGTTGAAGCTCCAACTGTTTTTTCTGTAGAACAACTACCAATGTTTGAAGCTTGTAAAGGTTTGGATAGAGCAGATCAAAAAGCTTGTTTTGATGCACAATTAGCTAAAGCGGTTTCAAAACATTTAAATTATCCTGAAAGTGATATAGAAAGTGGAAGACAAGGAGTTGCGCAAGTAGAATTTGTTATCGATGAAAATGGAGCGATTACCAATGTTAAAGCGTTGGACAACAAAAGAGCTACCATTGAAATGCAACTAGCTGCTGAAAAAGCGGTAAAAAGAATTCCTAAATTAATTCCAGCGAAACAAGGAAATAAAGCTGTAAAAATCAAATATTCTATACCTGTTGTTTTTAGAATGAAATAAAATAAATATAATCCATTTAAAACATCCCATTTCGATGGGATTTTTTTATTTTTACACTCTCATAATTCAATGTAAAATGAACATTAAGCACTATTTAGATTCAACTTATCTCAAAACGGCGGCTCAAGCCAATCTTTCAGAACAAGAAAATACCGAAGTGGTTAAAAATTGTATTCAAGAAGCCATCGATTATGATTTTAAATTAATTATGATTCGCCCTGATCAAGTTGTTTTAGCTAAAAAAATGATTGAAGCAGCAAATTCAAAAGTTACAATTGGAACTGTTATTGATTTTCCATTTGGGAACGGCACATTGGAAGAAAAATTAGCTGAAGCAAAACAAGCTATCGAAAATGGAGTAGATGATTTAGATTATGTCATAGATTATGAAGCTTTCAAAAGAGGAGAAATTGAATCAGTAAAAGAACAAGTTCTCCAAGGAACTAAATTAGGTTTAGCACATCACAAAATAGTAAAATGGATTATCGAAGTAGCCGCTTTAGATAATCATCAAATTGTGCAATTATCAGCATTAATTAAAAATGTAGTGATTGCTAATTTCAGTGAGAAAGAATATGATAAAGTTTTTGTAAAATCATCAACAGGTTTTTATAAAACTCCAGAAGGTGTTCCAAACGGTGCAAAAGTTTCCGCAGTAAAATTAATGTTGGAAAATTCATGTCCATTGGCTGTTAAAGCGGCAGGAGGAGTAAGAACATATGAAGAAGCCGTTGAAATGATTCAATTAGGTGTGAAGCGAATAGGAACTTCAGCAGCAAAAGTCATTTCTACGGGTGAAATTTCAAACAGCAATTATTAAAAATTACCAGATGAGAAAGATATATAGTTTTCTGTTGTTTGTTTTCGGATTAGCAAGTTTTGCTCAAAATTCGTCCAATGCTCAATTTCCCGTATTCCCAAATTGTGATAATGCAATAGGAAAGCAACAAGAAGCATGTTTTTATAATTCGATTCAAAACCATTTTTATGCAAATTATAAAGTTCCACAAGAACTACAAGATCAAAACTATAAAGGAACAGTAATTACTCTTTTTGAGGTAGATACTATTGGGAATTTCAAGGTTTTATACACCGATGCCGCACATGAATCACTAAAAAAAGAAGCTATTCGTGTATTTGAATCTTTACCAAAAGTTTCTCCAGCAACTTATTCAGGAAAGGCAACCTATTCAAAATTCACGATTAAGATTAATATTCCTTTAGTTGCACCAACAACTCAAGAAAAATTAGCAAATAAGTTCGCAAAAACTAATGCAACTTTAATTGATAATAACAAGGAATTATCTGAATACGATGATTTAGTAATCAAGACTTTTGAAAATCCACAATTTAAAAGTACTGGAATTGTTCAGTTTTCTCATCAAAATTATGGTGTTTTTGACGCTTTGTTAAATCAAGTAGGGAGTAATAATCATACCGCTTCAAAACCCTATTCTTATGATGAAGTGGCAAAATATTATGATTTAGAAACAGCAAATCAATCATTTTTAAAGAAAAAAGAATCTTGGTGGGGAAGAAAATTATGGAATGAAAATGTAGTAGCCATTCAAGGAGAAGAGTATTGGTTTACTTTAAATCCAATTTTTGATTTTAGAGTTGGTAAAGACACAGAAAGTCAGGCGTCAAATACATTTGTAAATACTAGAGGAATTATTGTAAATGGAGGTTTAGGTAAGCAATTGACGTTTACCACATCCATTTACGAAAGTCAAGGAAGATTTGCAGATTATTATAATGCATATGCAGAAAGTATAAGGCCTTCAGGAGGTAATCCAGCAATTATTCCAGGGATTGGTATTGCTAAACGTTTTAAAGAAGATGCTTATGATTTTCCATTAGCAGAAGCCAATATTAAATACCAACCAAATAAGTTTATCAACCTTCAATTAGGGTATGGTAGAAATTTTTTAGGTGACGGATATCGTTCCTTATTACAAAGTGATGCGGCAAGTCCGTATCCTTATTTTAAAATCAATACAACTTTTTGGAAGATAAAATATACAAATACGTACATGTGGTTAAAAGATGTACGCGATGCGGTTACGATTGATGGAACTTATGCTACAAAATACATGGCAAGTCATTATTTAAGTATGAATGTGACTAAGCGTTGGAATTTAGGTTTCTTTGAAAATGTGGTATGGACTAATACAAATGAAAGAGGTTTTGATTTCAATTTTGTTAATCCATTAATTTTTTATAGAACGGTTGAGTTT
>JBIKZB010000263.1:0-2906 GCA_044354955.1 Flavobacterium sp.
TTTTTGTGTATAAAAATTAATATTTTATAAAAATAACTACACAATGATATAAGAAGTCGTTATACAAAATATTTTTTTTAAAGATTCTTTATTTTTAGAATAACAAAGATGAATAATTAAGTTTATGGCTTAATTATTTCAACAATTGATAGGCAATAAATGCTGTTATGTAGGCAAATCCACTCATAAAAACCAATTGGATAATTGGCCATTTCCATGAATTGGTTTCTTTTTTCACTATAGCTAACGTAGAAATACATTGCATAGCGAAAGCATAAAAAAGGAGCAATGAAATTCCTGTGGCAAAGTTGAATATTTTTATGCCTGTTTCAGGATGTACTTCGGCGGCCATTCGGTTTTTAATGGTAGTTTCTTCTTCGCTATGACTACCTACACTATAAATGGTGGCTAATGTCCCAACAAAAACTTCACGAGCGGCAAAAGAACTTACTACTGCAATTCCTATTTTCCAATCATAACCTAATGGACGAATCACAGGTTCTATAGCTTTACCCATATATCCAATATAGGAGTTTTCTAATTTAAAAGAATTGACTTGGTCTTCAAATGCTTCTGTAGTAATAGTTTTGTCATGATTTTGTTGAGTGATAATAGCTTCTGCATTATTAAAATCGTCACTTAATCCATGCGAACCTAAATACCATAAAATTACAGATAGGGCTAAAATAATTTTCCCAGCTCCCGCAACAAATGCTTTGGTTTTTTCTAAAACGTTTATCCCAACATTTTTAAACATTGGAATTTTATAACTTGGCATCTCTACTACGAAATAGGATTTACAACTTAATTTCAAATATTTATTAAGCAAATAAGCAGAAAAAATTGCCATTCCAAAACCCAATAAATACAATGCCATAAGGGTTAATCCTTGCAAACTTAAAAATCCAAAAACTCTCTTTTCTGGTATAATTAAGGAGATTAAAATGGCATAAACAGGTAACCTTGCCGAACAAGTGGTGAATGGGGTAACCAAAATAGTAATTAAACGTTCTTTCCAATTTTCAATGTTTCTTGCGCTCATTATAGCTGGAATAGCACAAGCTGTTCCTGAAATTAATGGCACAATGCTTTTTCCAGACAAACCAAATTTTCTCATGATTTTATCCATCAAAAACACTACACGACTCATGTAGCCACTTTCTTCTAATACTGAAATAAACAAGAATAAAAAAGCAATTTGTGGAATAAAAATAACAATCCCACCAATTCCTGGAATTAATCCTTCACTAATTAAATTGGTAAATTCTCCTGCTGGTAAATGATGTTTTGCAAGTGAACTAAAATTTGCAAATGTCTCATCAATAAAATCCATTGGAATACTACTCCAATCAAACAAAAACTGAAAAATAAGCATTAAAATTCCGAAGAAAATAACGTAACCAAAAATTTTATGTGTTAAAACGCGGTCAATTTTTGCTCGAATATCAGATGCTTTAGAAACATCAATTTTTTGACCTATTTTCAGCGTATCATTTATAAACTGATAGCGCTTAATGGTTTCTTTTTGTTGTAAGCGTTTTAAATCGGCATGCGATTTAGTAAACGAACTTTTGATTTCGTTTCGTTCTAAATTTAAGAAATTAACATCTTGAGTAATAACTAACCAAAGTTTATATAATAATTGATTAGGAAAAGCCCTTCTTAAATTATTAAAATAATCTGGGTCAATTGACGATGCGTGAAGGCAAGGTTCAGTAGATAGATTTTGGTAATTTAATATCAATGATTTTAATCCATCAATTCCTGTTTTTTTTCGAGAACTAATTAATGCAATCTTAGTTTTTAGTTCTTTTTCTAAAAGTGGAATATCTAATTCAATTCCTTTTAGTTGCATTCTATCCGCCATGTTAATAACTAAGATGGTCGGAATTTCTAAATCTTTAATTTGAGTAAAAAGGAGTAAATTTCGCTTTAAATTTTCCACTTCAGTAACCACTACAGCACATCTGGAAAATCTTCATCGTTTTTATTTAGCAACAATTCAATTACTACGTTTTCATCAATTGAACTTGCGTTTAAACTATAAGTTCCTGGCAAATCAATAATTTTCGCTTTAATTGAATCGGATAATTTGCAAGTGCCTTGTTTTTTTTCAACCGTAATTCCAGGATAATTTCCTACTTGTTGATTTAATCCTGTAAGTTCATTAAAAACAGAAGTTTTGCCCACATTTGGGTTTCCAATTAATGCTACTTTTATAAGATTTGAACTCATTTAAATATCCTTTAGAATGCTTATTTCTCTTGCGGTTTCTATACGAATTGCAACATGAGAATCGTTCACGTTAAAATACAATGGATCGCCTAAAGGAGCCACTTGAAGTAATGTAATTTTATTACCAGGTAAGCATCCCATTTCTAATAATTTTAGAGGGATTTCGTCTAAATTAACAGCAGTTATAGTTGCTGTTTCTCCTATTTTAAGAGCTGACGAATTAGTGTTCATTTTCTTATTTAGATTGAATTAAAATACAAAAGTAAAAATTCTAAATTTAGAAAACCTGATAATTATCAATTTAATGACAAATTATTTTTGATTTTCAACTAACCAAATGATATCAGCAAGTAATTGTTGCATGTTTTTTGTTTTGGGGTCTTCAGTAGGCTTGTCAAGATTTGTGCCATCATAAAATCCACGAATTCTTTTGTTCTTGTCTACTAAAATAAAATTTTCGGTATGAACCATGTCATATAGTTCTTCAGGTTTGCCTGTTTTTACGGCTAAATATGATTTTCGAGCTAAATAATAAATGGCTTTTTTGTCACCAGTTACTAAATTCCATCGCGAATCATCAACCCCTTTTTTAACGGCATATTTTTTTAAAACTTCTGGCGTATCAATATCAGGTGTTACAGAAAAAGACAACAATTTTACGTTGGGGTATT
>JBIKZB010000264.1:0-2894 GCA_044354955.1 Flavobacterium sp.
CTTAAAAGTGCAAGACGGTTGCGATTATAAATGTACGTATTGTACGATACCATTGGCTCGCGGAATTTCTCGAAGTGACGCCTTGGAAAATGTATTAAAAAATGCTTCCGAAATTTCAAATCAAGGTATCAAAGAGATTGTTCTTACAGGTGTAAATATTGGCGATTACGGAAAAGGTGAATTCGGAAATAAAAAACACGAACACACTTTTTTAGATTTAGTAAAAGCTTTAGATGAAGTGGAAGGTATCGAGCGTTTACGTATTTCTTCTATCGAACCTAATTTACTTAAAAACGAAACTATTGAATTCGTATCGCAAAGCCGAACATTTGTGCCGCATTTTCATATTCCATTACAATCGGGTTCTAATGATATTTTAAAGAAAATGAAGCGTCGCTACATGCGTGAATTGTATACTGAACGTGTTGCTAAAATTCGTGAAGTTATGCCACATGCTTGTATTGGAGTGGATGTAATTGTGGGTTTTCCTGGTGAAACGGATGAACATTTCTTAGAAACGTATCATTTCTTAAATGATTTGGATATTTCCTATTTACACGTTTTTACCTATTCAGAAAGAGATAATACAGAAGCGGTTGAAATGGATGGAGTAGTACCAGCTAATGTGCGCTCAAAAAGAAGTAAAATGTTACGCGGACTTTCAGTTAAGAAAAGAAGAGCGTTTTATGAAAGTCAAATTGGAACCAACAGAACGGTTTTATTTGAAAGCGAAAATAAAGAAGGTTATATTCACGGTTTTACCGAAAATTACGTAAAAGTAAAAACACCTTGGAATCCAGAATTAGTCAATACACTTCATGATATTCAATTAACAAAAATTGATGAAGACGGAAGTGTAAGAATGAAATTCATAAACGTTGAAGCATAAAAAAAATCCCAAGTCTATTAAACTTGGGATTTTTTTTAGAATTAAATCATCAATCCTGGAGGCAAAAGCTCTCGATATTTTCTGTTTTTTCGGAAGAAACTTATGAATTTTGCGTGCGTGGGCACTACTTTTAATTTTCGTTCTTCAGCAAGTTTTAGTACGGTTTTAATAAATTCATGATGTAACTCTTCATCTTCATTGTTATTGTTACAAAATTTGGTTAAAAATAGCTTGCGTTCTTGTACAGAATACTCAATTGCTACTAAACCAGTTTCAGTAATAATTTCAAATTGTCTTAAAAGTTCATTATCTTTGATTTCCATGATAACTTCAATTAGAATGCAAATTTACGAAACTTTTTTAAAATAATGGTAATGAGTAAGATTCCAGTTTATTTTATGCCTGGTTTGGCAGCTAGCCCAACAATTTTCGAAAATATAAAATTACCAGAAGATCAATTCGAAATGCACTTTTTGGAATGGTTTTTGCCTAATGATAAAGAGAGCATTGAAAGTTATGCCCTTCGAATGGCGGAAAAAATTCAAGATGAAAATCCAGTTTTGGTGGGGGTTTCTTTTGGAGGTGTTTTGGTGCAAGAAATTGCAAAGCATATTAAAACGCAGAAAGTAATTATAATTTCAAGTGTAAAATCGAATACCGAATTCCCATCGCGTTTTAAAGTAGCAAAAACGACTAAAGCTTATAAGTTAATTCCAACCCAACTTTTGGCAGATATAGAAAAATTGGTTAAATATGCATTTGGAGATAATATTGTAGCCAAACGAATAAAGTTGTACGAAAAATATTTATCGGTTAGAGACAAACAATATTTAGATTGGGCCATTGAAACTATTTTGTGTTGGAATCAAAAAAAAGGAAATGAATCAGTAATCCACATTCACGGAGATGCAGATGAGGTTTTTCCAATCAAAAATATAGAGAACTGCATCGTTATAAAAGGAGGAACACATATTATGATTATCAATAAGTTTAAGTGGTTCAATGAAAATTTGCCACAATTAATACTAAAATAATAAAATGATGAAAAAGGTATTGACAAGAAAAGGAGTAATTATAGTATTAATTGCAACTTTAGGAAGTTTTTTTATTTACGGAGTAGTGTCGGATAATACTAAATATGCTCCCGTGGGCTATAACTTAAAGATGGATTTTGCGGGAGAAGAAGTGCCAACTTTTATGGCAGATGTTCAGGAGCGATTGGATAAAGAGATGATTACCAATATGAATTATCATACCAATACCACTTTGGTAATCAAGCGCGCCAATAAAGTGTTTCCAATTATTGAACCTATTTTGGCAAAATACGGAGTTCCAGATGATTTTAAATATTTGGCTGTAATTGAAAGTAGTTTGGTTAATGCTGTTTCACCAGCAGGAGCAAGAGGAGTTTGGCAATTTATGCCTGCTACAGCTAAAGAAAAAGGAATGGAAGTGAGTGATGAGGTAGATGAACGCTATCATCTAGAAAAATCAACGGAAGCGGCTTGTAAATATTTAGTAAGTGCTAAAGAAAAATTTGGTTCATGGACATTAGCGGCAGCTTCTTACAATGGTGGAATGAACGGTATTTCTAGAAAAATGGAAGAGCAAGAAGTGTCAGATTATTATGATTTATTGCTTACAGAAGAAACTTCTCGTTATGTTTTCCGAATTTTAGCTTTAAAAGAAATTATGTCAAAATCGCAAAAGTATGGATTTAGCATTCCTAATGAAGCGCTTTATTATTCTGTTCCAACAAAAAAGATTGTAATTGATTCTTCTATTACTGATTTGGCAAAATTTGCTAAAACACAAGGAGTAAATTATAAAATTTTAAAAATTCACAATCCTTGGTTAAGAGACAAAAAGTTAACAGTTGCAACAGGTAAAAAATATGAAATCGAAATCCCAACTTCAGGATATAACAAATAATAAGCGCCAAATGGATATTCAAGTAGTTCTCTCTTTGGTATTAATAGGTGTTCTAGCTGGAATTCTAAGCGGA
>JBIKZB010000265.1:0-2888 GCA_044354955.1 Flavobacterium sp.
TATTGAGTTTCATTCACGTATTATTCTTCAAAAATTTATTCAAAGAAGTTTAATTAAAATTTCTAGTGAAATTATTGAAGAATCCTATGACGATTCAACTGATGTATTTGATTTATTAGATAAAGCTGAATCAAAATTATACGAAGTTACCCAAGGGAATATTAAACGTAGTTCTGAAACAGCTCAAAGTTTAGTGATTCAAGCTAAAAAACGTATTGAGGAAATCGCTGGAAAAGAAGGTTTGAGTGGAATTGCAACAGGATTCCATAATTTGGATAAACTAACTTCGGGTTGGCAACCATCCGATTTGATTATTATTGCGGCTCGTCCAGGTATGGGTAAAACCGCGTTTGTACTTTCGATGGCTCGTAATATGGCAGTTGATTATAATCATCCAGTGGCTTTATTCTCTCTGGAAATGTCCTCTGTTCAGTTAATTACCCGTTTAATTTCTTCTGAAACAGGTTTATCTTCTGAAAAATTGCGTACAGGAAAATTAGAAAAACACGAATGGGAGCAACTTTCTATCAAAGTAAAAAACTTAGAAAAAGCACCTTTATATATTGATGATACACCATCGTTATCCATTTTTGATTTACGTGCCAAAGCAAGAAGGCTTTCATCGCAATATGGAATTAAAATGATTGTTGTGGATTATTTGCAATTAATGACAGCGGGTGGAAATGGAAAAGGAGGAGGAAATCGTGAACAAGAAATTTCAACTATTTCTCGAAATTTGAAAGCATTAGCAAAAGAGTTAAATGTACCAGTGATTGCGCTTTCTCAGTTATCGCGTGCGGTGGAAACAAGGGGTTCTAGTAAAAGGCCTTTACTTTCTGATCTTCGTGAATCGGGTGCTATTGAGCAAGATGCCGATATTGTATCATTCATTTACCGTCCCGAATATTATAAAATTGATGAGTGGGACGATGAAGAACGAACACCAACTCAAGGTCAAGCCGAATTTATAGTTGCAAAACACAGAAATGGAGGTTTAGATGAAATTCGACTAAAATTTGTGGGTAATCTGGGTAAATTTGAAAACTTAGATGATTTTAGTTCACCGTTTGATGAATTACCATCTAAAATGAATTTAGATGAAACTAACCCATTCATTACGCCTAACTTACCTTCGCCAAATGAAGCTTTTGGTAGCACCATGAACACTTATGATGATGATTCAGATGTACCCTTTTAATAAAATTATGAAAAAAACATTCCAAATTATAGTATTTATATTATCAATAAACTTTTCATTTGCTTCATTTGTATTGCTACCTATGGAATCTGAAGGACAACAAAATCATCTAAAAGCCTACGGAATTACCTATTGGGCTTTAGATAAAAGTTATAAAGTAAGTTGGTTATTAAATTACAGAGGCGGTTCATTTTTATTGCCCGATGCACCCGATATTAGAAAAGAATGTCAAATTCGTGGCGTAACGTTTGAAGTTTTATCTGATGCTGCAGCGAATACTATATTAGAAGACATTAGTTCGCCATCACAAAATATGGAAACGGTTGTTTTAGAAAAAGCACCTAAAATTGCGGTTTATACTCCAAAAGGGAAGCAACCTTGGGACGATGCTGTAACTATGGTTTTAACGTATGCAGAAATTCCGTTTAAAGAAATTTATGACGAAGAAGTTTTATCAGATCAATTACTTTTATATGATTGGTTACACCTACATCATGAAGATTTTACAGGTCAATATGGAAAGTTTTTTGGAAACTATAGAAATACACCGTGGTATATTCAACAAAAAGCGGAAGCAGAAGCCTTGGCTAAAAAGTTAGGTTATAACAAAGTTTCGGAAGAAAAGTTAGCGGTTGCTAAAAAAATTAGGGATTTTGTAATTGGTGGAGGTTTTATGTTCGCCATGTGTTCGGCAACAGATAGTTTTGAAATTGCCCTTTCTGCAGAAGGTGTTGATATTTGTGAACCCATGTTTGACGGCGATGATTCAGAGGCAAATTATCAAGCCCGAATTGAGTACGCTAATACATTTGCATTTAAAGATTATAAGCTAGAACGAAATCCAATCGTTTATGAATTTTCAGATATTGATACCACTGAAGATCATGGAAAAGGTGCGTTTACAATGGATAAGGATTATTTTACTTTAATGGAATATTCCGCAAAATGGGATCCAATTCCAACGATGTTGTGCCAAAACCACACACAATTAATAAAAGGTTTCATGGGGCAAACCACAGCTTTTGATGCCGAAAAAATCAAATCGAATGTCTTGGTAATGGGCGAATGTAAAATCAACGGAGAAGCACGATACATTCACGGTACCAAAGGAAAAGGAATGTTTACTTTCTACGGAGGTCACGACCCAGAAGATTACCAACACAGAGTAGGAGATGCGCCAACAGTATTAGATTTGCATCCAAATTCACCAGGTTATCGTTTGATTTTGAATAATGTGTTGTTTCCTGCTGCTAGAAAGAAAAAGTTGAAAACTTAAGCTGGTTTCAAAATATCATCAATAATCATCAAATGATGTTTGGTATGAAGTGCTAAAAAATTTTCTGTTTCTTTTTTGTTTAAAATACCAAAAAACGGATGCGGAAAATAAGTATTCTTATCCAAATCTTTCCAATCCATTAAATTATCTTTCACTTTAGACAAACTCATATCTAAAGTTTCAAGTGAAATTTCTCCTTCTGGGCGAACAATTTTTGGTGCTTTTGCTTTTCCTCTTGGGATTTTTTTTGCGATGGTTAGAATTAAGAAGCGGTTAAAATTAAAACGCCATTGGTAGTTTGATGGATTCGAATTTTTACAAGCCGTAACAATTTGGTCAATTGTTTTTAGACTATGTTCTATATGCCAACCTACGCTTCCGCCTGAAATAGCAAGATTTGTGGTTTCGCAGTGT
>JBIKZB010000266.1:0-2881 GCA_044354955.1 Flavobacterium sp.
ATTAGAAGCCGCTGGTATTGTAGGACCATTTGAAGGAAGTAAAGCCCGTTCCGTTTTAATTCCTGATTTAGTTGCTCTGGAACATTTTTTAAACAATGAACAAAATTAATATCCAAATGACACGTTTTTTACAATTTGCAATCGCATTACTTATTGGTTTTTCACTACAGGCGCAAGATGCTAAAAAAGCAAAAGAATTATTAGACGAAGTATCTGCCAAAGTAAAATCGTACAATAACATTGTGATTGACTTTAAATATACTCTACACAATCCGAAAGAAAACATCAACCAAGAAAGTAAAGGAAATGTAGCGCTACAAGGAAATTTATACAACCTAAACTTCATGGGAGTTACGAAGATTTTCGACGGAAAAAAAGTATATACTATTGTTCCTGAAGATGAAGAAATATCGGTTGCTAATTTTGATGCAAAAGACGAAAATGCTATTACGCCAAACAAAATGCTAACTTTTTTTAATTCGGGTTACAAATACGCTTGGGACATAACTCAAAATCTAAAAGGAAGAAAAATACAGTTTATAAAATTAACTCCAAATAGTAACAAAGACCAACGAAAAGAAATCTTAATTGGAATTGATGTACAAACCAAACACATATACACTATTATTGAAGTGGGCAAAAATGGCACAAAAACGACTTTAACTGTTAATTCTTTTAAAACAAATCAGCCATTATCGAAAAATCATTTTACCTTTACCAAATCAAAATATCCTAATTATTACATCAATAAATTAGACTAATTCGGATCGGGTGAAAATATTAGATAAATACATTATTAAATCTTTCATGATTACATTTACTACGGTATTTGTAATCTTGTTTTTTATATTCGTTTTACAAGGAATTTGGCTCTTCATTGCTGAATTAGCAGGTAAAGATTTGGACTTTATTACTATCATTAAATTCCTTTCGTTCTATGCTCCAACCATCGTTCCTTTAGTTTTACCACTTTCGGTATTATTAGCGGCTATAATGACCTTTGGTAGTTTTGCAGAAAACTATGAGTTTGCGGCTATGAAATCCTCTGGAATTTCTTTGCAACGCGCCATGAAAATGCTAACCATTACAATTGGAATTTTGGCTTTTGTATCTTTCTTTTTTGCTAACAATGTAATTCCAGACGCACAATACAAATTCATCAACCTTAGAAAAACCATTGTACAGCAAAAACCAGCTATGGCAATTGCAGAAGGACAATTTAATACCATTGGTACCTCAAACATTAAAGTTGAAAAAAAATCGGGCGACAATGGAGAGTTTTTAGAAGGTATTACTATGCATGTAAAAAACAATAACATGGGATTAGGTGCCAATACCGTTATTAAAGCTAAAAGTGGTATATTAACCAGTGAAGACGATTCAAATTATTTGCAACTTGAATTGTACGATGGATATTACTACGAAGACATGCATCCTAAAAAATTTGAAGAACGTAAGCGCCTTCCGTTTACAAAAAGTAGTTTTAAAAAATATGTCATAAATATTGATTTAACGAAATTAAACCAAGCAGAAATTGATGATGGAAACATCACTTCTGAAAAAATGCTGACGGTACCTGAATTAAAATATACCATAGATTCGTTGCAAAAAAATTACAACAAAGACGTAATTTCTTATGCAGACAATATCATTATGCGCACGGAAAATATTTTCAGAAGAAAAAACAGTTCCACTACAGCTAAAGATACATTACCTAAAAAAGAAGTTCCAAAAGAAATACTTTCTATTTTTAACGAAATGGAACGTAAACAAATTCTAGAAACAGCCAAAAGCAATACTACTAGTAGTGAATTTAGTATCCAAAGCAATAAAACAGATTTAGAGATTAAATCAAAAAACATCAACAATCATTGGTTAGCCATTCATGAAAAATTTGTAATTGCTTACTCTTGTTTATTAATGTTTTTCATCGGTGCTCCACTGGGTGCCATCATTAGAAAAGGTGGACTAGGTTTACCAATCGTTTTTGCGATGTTAATTTTTATTTCATTCCATTTCATCAATACTTTTGGTAGAAAAATTGCACAAGAAGATTCCATTCCACCCTTTTTTGGGGCTTGGATGGCTTCTATACTAATGACCCCTTTTGCAGTACTCCTTACGTATCGTGCTACTAATGATATTGGAATGACCATTAACTTCGATTGGTTAACAGAACCTTTTATAAAAGTCTTCTCTAAAAAAGAAGAAAAAGAAGAAATGGAATTGCAATTTAAACGTGAGATAGTATCGTTAGATAGTCTAAGCATTAACCTGGAGGATGACGATTACGCTTCATTAGACACTAAGGAAACTACTGTAATTAAAGGAATTGTGAAAAATGCAGAACAATTTGGATACACTACAGAATATCGTTTAAAAGCTCTTAAAATATTAGAAAGTAGAGGAATTAGTCAAGACGAATTGCTACAAACAAAAAGTTTATACAATGCCGACTATTTAAAATTAAACTACTATTACAAATTATATAAAAAACAAAGTGGCTTAGCATTAACGTTTAGTCTTTTATCTATCCTATTTGCTGTATTATCAACTTCCGGAAATGTTATCCTGATGGTTGTTGGATTAGTTAATTTGGTACTAATGTATACCACCATACATAAATCGTCAGAAAGCTTACAAGAAATCAAAGCCATTACAAATCGTGATAATTTTACAAACATTTATTTGGCTTTCTTTTTAGGATTCCCATTTTTTATTTTTATCTATTTATATAACAAAATACAATTAAAAGAGGCAGTAGCCGAATATACAGAATAACCTACAACAACAACTAACACCATGTCAAAGAACATACAACTAAACACAATTGAAGAAGCTATTGAAGACATCCGTCAAGGGAAAGTAATCATAGTAGTAG
>JBIKZB010000037.1:0-9871 GCA_044354955.1 Flavobacterium sp.
TAGACGTAGTTGTATTAGAATTAGACGTTGAAGGTCGTAAATTATCTTTAGGTCACAAACAAACTACTGCTAACCCTTGGGATAAATACGAAGATGCATTCGCTGTTGGAACTATCCACAATGGAACTATCGCTGAAATCGTTGACAAAGGAGCTACTGTAGAATTTGGTGACGATATCGTTGCTTTCATTCCTACACGTCACTTAGAAAAAGAAGACGGTAAAAAATTGAAAAAAGGAGATACTGCTGACTTTAAAGTTATTGAGTTCAATAAAGAATTCAAAAGAGTAGTAGCTTCTCATACAGCTATCTTCAGAGAAGAAGAAGAGAAAAACGTTAAAGCTGCTGTTGAAACTACATCAAATAGTTCAGCGCAACAAACATCTACTTTAGGTGATAACAACGACATTCTTGCTGAATTAAAAGCTAAAATGGAAAAAGGAGGTAAATAATCTCTAAATTTCTAAATATTTTAAATCCCGAAAGAAATTTCGGGATTTTTTATTGTATAGTATATTTGTTTATCGTAATATTGCAATATAATAATTTAATGAAATTATTGAAAACGTCAGTTCGAGTGATTTTATAAAGTAAAAATGCTAATTTTTACTTTATAAAATTGTATCGAGAACCTTTTTTAACAATTATACCAAACAAGTAAATTTTAAATATGGGAGCATCTAAATCAGAATCCTTTTCAGTAGAACAAAATGAAATGGCAACCTTATTCAAAGCCTTGTCACATCCTGCTCGTATTGCAATTGTTGATTATTTATTAACGGTTGACACCTGTATTTGTGGTGATATTGTAAACGAATTGCCTTTAGCACAACCCACCATTTCACAACACTTAAAAGAACTTAAAAACGCCAACATCATCAAAGGAACCATCGAAGGAACCGCTATATGCTATTGCATCAATCCTGATACCATTGATAAGATAGAAAATCACTTTGGCATGATTCGTCATAAATTAAAGGATAAATGTTGTTAGCTAATCACTTTTTACTAATCACTAATTACTCAAAAAATGAAATTATCAGAAATCAAAAACCAACTAAAAAACCTAACTAAAATCGCCTTTCAACTACCAAACGGTGATTTAGTTCCTAATCATTTTCATGTAACGGAAGTGGGAAAAATTACTAAACATTTCATCGATTGTGGAGGTGTTGTCCGCACAGAAGAAGTAGCCAACTTCCAACTTTGGGAAGCCAATGATTACGACCATAGATTGCACCCTGAGAAATTAGTTCATATTATCGAATTGTCAGAACAAAAACTGCAAATTTCAGATTTAGAAATTGAAGTCGAATACCAAATGAAGGAAACCATCGGAAAATTCAGTTTAGATTTCGATGGAACCAACTTCCTATTAAAATCAAAACTAACCGATTGTTTAGCAAAAGACAACTGCGGGATTCCACCAGAAAAACTAAAAGTCAAAATAGGCGAGTGGAAACCAAAAGAAACCTCTTGTTGCACGCCAGATTCAGGTTGTTGTTAATTTTTAATCTAAAAAGTAGCTAATCACTAATTACTTTTCACTATTCACTCAATTAAACATGTCAGAAAAAAAACAACATTGGGAAACTGTTTTTACTACAAAAGCAGAAAAAGAAGTAAGTTGGTATCAAAATGAACCAAAAACTTCTGTTCAATTAATTCAATCCTGTAAAGTTGCTAAAGATGCCAACATTATTGATATTGGCGGTGGCGACAGCTATTTGATTGATAGTTTACTTGATTTAGGCTACACAAATTTATTCTTGTTGGATATTTCAGCAGCAGCCATAGAACGTGCTAAAAAACGATTAGGAGATAAAGTTAAGAATGTCACTTTTATAGTTTCGGATAGTTTGTATTTTCAATCGGATGAAAAATTTGAAGTTTGGCACGATAGAGCTTCTTTTCATTTTTTTACAGAAGCGAATGATATCGAACTATATAAAAATAATGTAATTGCAAATACCAATCAGAATGCCCATTTTGTTATCGGAACTTTCTCAGAAGAAGGACCTTTAAAATGTAGTGGATTGCCTATAACGCAATATTCAATTGAAACAATGGAAGCAGTTTTTGGGGATGATTTCGAATTAGAAAATTGTTTTACAGAAGATCATGAAACGCCATTTGATACGGTTCAGAATTTCATTTTTTGTCATTATAAAAAAAATTAAATAAGACTTTAAAAACCTTAGTGAACATTGTGCCTTTTTAGTGCTCTTTGTGGTTAAAAAATCAAAATATGTTAGAAAATTTATCAAAAACAATTGAATCAGTAGCTAAAATTGCAGTTTCAAACGAACGAAAAGAAGTATTGAATCCATTAGTGGACTACATTCAAAACAAAGTGAATACTAACGAAGAAATTCGATTGAACTTCATTTGTACACACAATTCCAGAAGAAGTCATTTGTCGCAAATTTGGGCGCAAACCATGGCATTTCAATTCGGAATCAAGAATGTTTTTTGCTATTCAGGAGGAACAGAAGCTACAGCCATGTTTCCAAAAGTAGGCGAAATCTTAGTAAATCAAGGATTTCAAATTCAACAATTAAGTCAAGAACAAAATCCAGTGTATGCAGTAAAATTCGATGACAATCAACATTCAATCATCTGTTTTTCAAAAGCATATTTCGATGATTTTAACCCAAAAACTAACTTTGGAGCCATCATGACGTGTAATAATGCCGACGAAGGTTGTCCCATGGTTTTTGGTGCAGAAGCTAGATTCCCAATCAAATACGACGATCCAAAAGCCTTTGATGGTACGGATCTAATGAACGAAAAATATGCTGAAAGAAGTTTGCAAATTGCAAGCGAAATGTATTTTGTATTTAGTCAAGTAAAGAAGTAAACTCATGAAAAAGAGATTAGGATTTTTAGACCGTTATTTAACCCTTTGGATTTTCTTAGCGATGTTGATTGGAGTAGCAATAGGTTATTTTATTCCCAATTCAGCTGATTTTATCAATTCATTTTCATCAGGAACTACGAATGTTCCGTTGGCAATTGGCTTGATTTTAATGATGTATCCACCTTTAACCAAAATCGATTTTTCAAAAGTGCCTCAAATGTTTGAAAAGCCCAAGTTATTATCAGCTTCGTTTTTCATCACATGGATTGTAGGTCCTTTTTTAATGTTTTTATTAGCGACTTTCTTTTTGAAAGATTATCCAGAATATATGACGGGATTAATCATCATCGGAATTGCGCCTTGTATTGCCATGGTTATCGTTTGGAATGAACTTGCCGAAGGAAACAGAGAATTAACTGCTGGTTTAATCGGAATTAATAGTTTGTTGCAAGTGTTTTTCTTCAGTTTGTATGCTTACTTCTATTTAGAAATCATGTTACCTTTATTTGGAATCAAAGGCTTAGCATTAAATATCACTATTTCAGAAATTGCTCAAACAGTTGGAATCTATTTAGGAATTCCGTTTGCATTAGCAATGATAAGTCGTTTTGCGATTAAAAGATATTTAGGAGATAAGTTTTTCAATCAAACGTTTATTCCATTTGTTTCTCCAATTACGTTAATAGCACTTTTATTCACGATTGTGGTGATGTTCAGCTTAAAAGGCGAAATGATTGTAGATTTACCAATGGATGTGGTTAGAATTGCTATTCCTTTAGTCATTTTCTTTGCGATTATGTTCTTCTTGATGTTTTTTGTGGCGAAGAAAATTGGAGCAAATTATAGAGATACAGTAGCGTTGTCGTTTACCGCTTCAGGAAATAACTTTGAGTTAGCTATTGCTGTTTCCATCGGTGTTTTCGGAATCAATAGCGGACAAGCTTTTGCAGGTGTTATCGGACCTCTAGTGGAAGTTCCCGCTTTGATAATCTTAGTAAATGTCGCCTTTTGGTTGAGAAAGAAATATTTCAAATAAAAAAAATGCTCTTTTAAGAGCGTTTTTTGTTTTATTCTTTAATCACTTTAATGGTTTTCTGTTCCAAATCGTTTTCTAAAACAATTAAGTATATTCCACTTTCTAAACTAGTTAAATCTAAACTATTAGAAGTCGTATTTTCAAATGTATGTGTTTCGATTAATTGACCTAACATACTGTAAATACTAGCTTTTGTTATAGAAATATTTTCTAAATGCAAAATATCTTTAACGGGATTAGGATAAAAAGTAAAAGAAGCAAAACTATTGTCGTTAACACTTAAAGTAGTCGTAATAGTAAATTGATAGGGTGTGGTATAATTCGTGTTTGTTGGGTTAGTACTTGTTAATTTTAAGTAATAGTCACCAGGAACAAGTGTTCTTGTAAAACTAAGAGTAGCGCCACTATTGTTTTGAGTAGCACCAATAGCTGTTCCAGTTGCATCTAAAATAGTTCCATTCATGGTTGAAGTTACAATACTACTTACAGAAACAATTGCGTTAACGTTGTCTACAACACTAAATTTGAAATAATCATTATCGGCAGCTGTTGGATTTTGTACAGTTGTATAGCCAATATAATTTTTATTTGTTGTAATGCCATAAGCTAATTCCTTGAAATTAGGTTCGTCTAAACCTTGCATCATTTGGTAAGGATAACCGGGTAATTCAGTATGATTTTCAATGATATCATAACCCGAATTGAAGTAAAATAATTTAGCAGGATAATTTAATCCAGTTAAATAAGTATTCATATTTGAAGAAGGTTCAGGAACCACGCCATCAGTAGTGATATTGCCTCCAAACGCATTGGTTATTCTACCAATTACACATGAAAAATCAATTAGATTGTCTATTGATTTTTGGTTTAAGCCTTGAATAGTTTCTCCTGAAATGCCATTGCAATTAACATCAACATTATAAAAATCTGGAGAATAGGAGTTGTCATTCATGCTTGTGCTGTTTTGAATTTCAGTACCTCCAAATAAAAAATGACTTCCTTCGCCACTGTAATAGTAAGTGGTTTTTAAATCTCTTATAGCTTCAGAACTTACATCTGTTCCGGTCATAAACGCTAAAACATTATCACTTGCGTTACTTCCACCATGGGGAGTTCCTAAAGTTAATAACTTAGCTACATGGTGTTGATTGTCAGCTTGCCAATTATACGAATTTTGAATGTATTCTCTGGAAGCTAAACCACCCATGCTATGCCCAACCAAAATAACTTTATCTTTTCCGGTTACTTCCATTACTCTTTGAATGGCTACTTTTACTGCAGCTCCTTGCTTAGCAATTGCTGATTGATTACTCAAAACAGTTGTTCCAACTGCCCCATTTGGATTTACATTAAAATTTACATAGAAATAATCGCCATTTTGCACAAAAGATTCAAATGCAGCAATATCAGCTCCTGCAGTTGGATAAAAGTTTTTATTGGTTGTGGTATTGTTGTTGTCTGCATTCAAACAAAAATCAAACCGTCCTCCATAAGTAAATGAATATTGCGTATCATAGTAATCGGTAGATGTATTCCAAGTTTCAGAACTTGAATTTAGACCATGAATAAAAATGATAGGGTAAGGTAATTTGCTTTCAAACACCCGACTAGTTGTGTTTCTAACAGGGGTTTTTAATGGAAAAATACTGTCGTTTCTGTATTCAAAATATTCGAATTCAGCTTGTCTAGGTTTAAATTCAATCCGATGATTTTGAGAAAATCCAACGGAAGAAAAGAATAGTAAAGTAAATGATAATAAAAGAGTAATTTTATTCATGCACATTATTTTAGGGATAATAATTAGTGCAATATATAAAATATGTGTTAAATTTTCTAAAATAATTTAATTGTGACGAAAATTCAATATAAATAAAAGCTCCAGATGAAGCTTTGTAATTATTTATCTATAGAACCTAAAACACGTTGCATGAAATCATTCAAGGCTGTTTTTTTGTCTTTGCCTTCTTTTATCATTTGGTTTACTTCAAGTGCACCATACATGTTTGAAATTAATTCGGCAATTACATCCAATTTTTCATCTTTTAGGGAAGAAACTTCGCATAAATTTTCTAATACTTCGATAGTTTCAACTAAGTAATCTTGATCGTTATCTTCAATGAATTGAGTTAACTGTTTTATAACGGGTAATTTCATATTTATTTTTGTTTCAAGTTTCAGGTTTCAGGTTGTTTTTACAAACTTGAAACTTATAATTAAACTACTTCTGCAACCAATTCAGCTAAAATTTCTGCTTTATTAGTTTGTGTTTGATTGACTAATACGCCATTTTTAAAAGCAGCGAACGTTGGTAAGTTATCCACTTTTGCTAATTTTCTAGATTCCGGGAATTTTTCAGCATCAACTACAATAAATGGAATTGATTCATTTTGTGAAGCCATCATTTTAAATTTAGGTTTCATTATTCGGCAATTGCCACACCAAGAAGCTGAAAATTGTACAACTACTGTTTCGTTACTTGCAATTACTTCGGCTAGATTATCTTGTTCTATTTCTGTAAACATAATTTTTAAAATTCAATTTCAATAGCAATATCTAAATTCAATTATTTGAAACTTGATATTGCTATTGATTTTTGTTATTGATTAATGAGAAGCTAAATAAGCAGCTGTTGAATTTCTATCAGCGCTCATAGCGTCTTTTCCTTCTTCCCAGTTTGCTGGACAAACTTCACCTTTAGTTTGAACGTGTGTGTAAGCATCAATTAATCTTAAATACTCGTTTACGTTTCTTCCTAATGGCATATCGTTTACACTTTCGTGGAATACTTTACCATCTTCGTCAATTAAATAGGTAGCTCTGAAAGTTACGTTTGATCCTTCTAAGATTTCGTCATTTAATTCTTCACTGTAAATCCATTCAGCATCTAAAATATCTAAAGCTGCAGATAAATTTCTAGTTGTGTCTGCTAATAAAGGATAAGTTACTCCTTCAATACCTCCATTGTCTTTTGCTGTGTTTAACCATGCAAAGTGAACTTCGTTAGTATCACAAGAAGCACCAATAACCAAAGTGTTTCTTTTTTCAAATTCCCCTAAAGCAGCTTGAAAAGCATGTAATTCTGTTGGGCAAACGAATGTAAAATCTTTTGGATACCAAAACAACACTACTTTTTTCTTGTTATTTGTTGCTTCTTCTAAAACATTAATTCTTAAATTATCTCCCATGTGTGAGATAGCGTCAACTGTAATGTTTGGGAATTTTTTTCCTACTAATGCCATAATTATTTTTTTTAATTGTTATTAATTTTCTTATTGCAAATTTACACATAAAAAAACCATAACTATAGTTAAGTCATGGTTAAATTTTATTTTAATATAGATTTTACTTATTGTGTTTTATTTCTTTATTTCTGTAACCAATTGTTTGATTTTAATGTTAAATGCGGCAAAAATTAAAGTCATGAATGGACTCAAAATATTAAAGAAAGCATAAGGTAGATAATCAATAGTAGCGACACCTAAAGTTCCAGCTTGGTAAGCACCACAAGTATTCCAAGGCACCAAAACGGATGTTACAGTACCTGTATCTTCTAATGTTCTACTTAAGTTTTCAGGTGCTAATCCTTTATCTTTATAGGCTTTTGCAAACATTTTCCCAGGAACTACAATCGCTAAATATTGGTCAGAGGCTGTAATGTTTAATGCTA
Organism: Flavobacterium sp.; assembly: GCA_044354955.1. Classification (GTDB taxonomy): domain Bacteria; phylum Bacteroidota; class Bacteroidia; order Flavobacteriales; family Flavobacteriaceae; genus Flavobacterium. Next base: position 7,564 of record JBIKZB010000037.1, read on the forward strand.
AACAACTACCAACTGTTGAAGCAAATAATCCAAAAGTAGTGTGGGCTAATTTCAATAAGGATTCGCTAATTTTTGACAAAGCACCAATAGCATCCATAATTCCACCAAAAACCATAGCACACAAAATCAACCAAATCGTTGGTAACATTTTTGCCATTCCACCTGAGGTAAATAAATCAATTAAAGTTTTATTTTCGGTAGGTACAACAACTTCAGTAGTTATGGCTTGCATAACCCCTTTGTAGGCCGATTTAAAAGTTAAACTATCAGCACCAGTAATTTGAGTAACAATTTCTGGTTGAAAAATAATTGCAAAAATACCCGCTAATAATGTTCCAACTAAAAGAGCTACTAAAGGTTCTGTTTTTTTAACAATTAATCCAATTACAATTACAGGAACTAAAAATAATATGGGTGTAACATTAAAGCTGGCTGTTATTGAGTTTAATAAATCGTTTGTATTGGCATCGCCATTTACTTCTACAGAAAGTCCCAAGACGATAAATAAAATTAAAGTGATTATGTAAGTTGGGATTGTAGTTAACGTCATGTATTTAATATGCGTAAACAAATCGGTTCCTGCCATTGCAGGGGCAAGGTTAGTAGTGTCAGACATGGGTGATAATTTATCTCCAAAATAAGCACCAGAAACCACAGCTCCGGCCACCATTCCTAAATCAAATCCTAACGCACCACCAATACCTATTAATGCAATACCTACAGTTGCAGAAGTTGTCCAAGAACTTCCAGTAGCAATAGAAATTACCGAACAAATAATTAATGTTGCAGGTAAAAAGATAGCAGGGCTTAAAATTTGTAATCCATAATAAATCATTGATGGAATAATTCCACTTACCATCCAAGTTCCAGCAAGTGCACCAACCATTAACAAGATTAAAATAGCGCCTGCAGTAGATTTAATGTTATTTGCTACTTCCTCTAGCATTTTATGAAAAGGCACCTTAGTGAAATATCCCATAATGGCTGCAATTGCTCCTCCCATTAATAGAATAAATTGATTACTTCCACCTAATGCATCATCATCTGGTCCATTATAGGCATAAAGCACATTGTAAGCAAGCATTCCGATTAGAGCAAAAACAGGAATTAAGGCTTCCCATAGTTTTAATTCTCTGTTTTTTATGATTTTAGTGTCCATTTAGTTTTGTTTGAGCTTGCAATATAGAAAAAGGAAAGTATATCGCAAAGTTTACTTAAAATAAAAATCCAGCTGAAGACTCAACTGGATTTTTAAACTATTGATTATAAGACTTATAAAACTCCTAATTCGATCATACATTGTTTCATCATTTGATACGTTCTTTCGATATCGTTATCTAAACCAATTGAAAAACGAATTAATCCATCAGTTAAGCCCATTTCTGCTTGTTCTTCTAATGGAATTTCAGATGAAGTTGAAGTTCCTGGAGCACTAAATAACGTTTTATAAAATCCTAAACTTACCGCTAAATAGCCTAAGTTTTTTTGTTGCATTAATTCCATCAACGCATTGGCTTTGTCTAAAGTTCCTACATCAATGGTCATCATTCCTCCAAATCCATATTCTGGATTAATCATGGTTTTATAAATTTCATGACTTGGGTGACTTGCTAAACCTGGATAAACCGTTTTAATTCCGTCTGCTTCAAATTTGTTAGCCAAATGCATAGCATTGTGGCTGTGTTGTTTCATTCTAATGTGTAACGTTCTTAAGTTTTTCATTACCGAAGCCGAACGTAAACTGTCCATTGTTGGACCTAAAAGCATGCTTGCTCCGTCGTTAACATTTTTTAAGCTATTAATGAATTCTTGCGAAGCGCAAACTACACCACCAACCGTATCGCTACTTCCATTGATGTATTTTGTTAACGAATGAATAACGATATCTGCACCTAATTTCGCTGGAGCAACTGATAAAGGAGAAAACGTATTATCAACTACTAATTTAATGTTGTGTTTTTTAGCAATTTTAGCTAAAGAAGCAATATCAGCTACTTCTAATAAAGGATTACTTACGGTTTCACAATATAAAACTTTTGTATTTGGCGTAATAGCTGCTTCAACTACATCTAATTTTGTAATGTCAACAAAGGTAGTTTTGATGCCCATTCTTGGAACAAAATTTTTCAAAAACGCATAAGTTCCACCGTAAATAGTTCTACTTGAAACAATATGATCGCCGTTTCCGCATAATTGCAAAAGAGTAGGAGTAATAGCACCCATTCCAGAAGCCGAAACATTTGCCGATTCTGTTCCTTCCATAGCTGCTAAAGCTTTGTCTAAGTATAAATTACTAGGTGAAGAATGA
>JBIKZB010000267.1:0-2865 GCA_044354955.1 Flavobacterium sp.
TGAAATTGACGAACAATTTATCAATCATGCAAAAATTCACAGAGTTGGTGCGCCAGTAATTGAATTGTCCTCAACCTTCATTCGCGAAAGCATTAAAAAAGGTAAAAATGTAGTTCCGATGTTACCGAATAAAGTATGGGAATATGTAGAACATAATAATTTTTATAAAAAATGAAATTTGACGAAATAATTGAAATAGGGATTGATGATTTGGAAAGATTGTATATCAAACCCAAAAAAGAAAAATTCACTTTAATCTATAGAACTGCCACAGAAGTTCATTGGGATAATGAAAAACAGTTTTTATATTCGCCAAAACCAAAAGATTGGACATATTTAGATTGGTATAAACACATTGTAAAAGTTGCAAGAAAAGAATGCAATTGTGAATTATTAATAAACGAATATACAATTTTTAGTAATATTAGCAATCAATTAAAAATCGCAATTAAGGAGTTATAACTTAACATTCCTTTACCATTCGTTTCCAATCGCATTGTGTAACTTTGTCAAAATGCTGAACTAAATTCAGCAAGACAACTATTATGCTAAACTTCGAATTATACAATCCTGTAAACTATGTCTTTGGAAAAGGACAAATTGAAAAACTAACTGATTTAGTTCCAACAAATACTAAAATTCTTATCGCTTATGGTGGCGGAAGTATTTTTAAAAATGGCGTTTACGACCAATTAAAAGCAGCTTTACCCAACCATGATATTGTAGAATTTGGTGGTATCGAACCGAATCCTCGTTTTGAAACTTTGATGAAAGCAGTAGAAATTATTCGTGCTGAAAAAATTGGTTTCATCTTAGCTGTTGGTGGCGGAAGTGTGATTGATGGCGTGAAATTTATTTCGGCAGCCGTTAATTTTGAAGGCGATGCAGCCGATATTTTGAAAAAGCGTATTTTATTCAAAGATGTTTCTAAAGTAATTCCTTTTGGAACGGTTTTAACTTTGCCGGCAACGGGCTCAGAGATGAATTCAGGCGCTGTGGTTACGATTGAAGCTACGCAAGAAAAACTAACCTTAGGCGGAAGTGCTTTGTTTCCTGTGTTTTCAATTGTGGATCCAACGGTAATTACTTCTTTACCAAAAAGACAATTGCAAAACGGAGTTGTGGATGCGTTCACTCACGTAATGGAGCAATATTTAACCTATCCGCACGATGCCCTATTACAAGACCGTATTTCGGAAAGTATTTTACAAACGTTAATTGAAATTGGTCCCGATGTAGTTGAAAATCCGAGCGATTATAAATTAGCTTCTAACTTTGTTTGGAGTGCCACCATGGCATTGAATGGCTTAATTCAAAAAGGTGTTCCTTCGGATTGGGCAACGCACATGATTGGTCACGAATTAACAGCTTTATACGAAATTGACCATGCGAGAACATTGGCAATCATCGGGCCCAATTTATACCGCGTAATGTTCGATACGAAAAAAGACAAATTAGCACAATACGGGCAACGCGTTTGGAACATTCAAGGTAATTCAACTGAAGAAATTGCAGAAAAAGCAATCAAAAAAACAGTTGAATTCTTCCATAAAATGGGCATGAAAACCAAATTATCGGAAAACACAGAAAATTACGAAAAAACGGCTGATTTCATTGCCAATCGATTTGAAGAAAGAGGTTGGAAAGTATTGGGTGAAAAGCAAAATATCACCATCGAAAAGGTAAAAGCAATCGTAGAAATGAGTTATTAAACTTACTTGACGCAATCGTTTTTTGTAAATCCTTTTAAAATGATTATTTTTGGTTTTCTAAATCGAAACACATAATGGAAAAAAAGCCAAAATTTGCAGTCATTGGAGGAGGAAGTTGGGCTACTGCAATTGCTAAAATGCTTTGTGAAAATCAAGATGAAATTGCTTGGTACATGCGAAGCACCTATGCTATTGAACATTTGAAACACCAAAAACACAACCCAAATTATTTGAGTTCGGTTGCGTTTGATACCAATAAATTAAAACTTACAAACGACATCAACGAAGCAGTTGCTTATGCTGATTATGTGATTTTTGTAGTGCCTTCTGCGTTTTTAAGCAAAGAATTAGAAGGTTTAACCGAAAGTTTGGAAGGAAAAATTATTTTTTCAGCCATTAAAGGAATTGTACCTGAATCGAGTTTGATTGTTGGTGAACATTTTCATACCAAATACGATATTCCATTTGATAATATTGGCGTAATTACGGGTCCTTGTCACGCAGAAGAAGTGGCAATGGAACGTTTATCGTATCTAACTATTGCTTGTAGTGATCGAAAAAAAGCCAAATATGTAGCAAAAAATCTGAGTTCGCACTACATCAAAGCAAAAACAACGGATGATATTATTGGAACAGAATATGCTGCCGTTTTAAAAAATATTTATGCTATTGCAGCTGGAATGGCACATGGTTTAGGTTATGGTGATAATTTTCAAGCGGTTTTAATGAGTAATGGTATTCGCGAGATGAAGAAATTCATTCGTAAAGTACATAAAATGAAGCGAAACATTAATAATTCAGCTTATTTAGGCGATTTATTAGTAACAGGATATTCGGTATTTTCTCGAAATAGAATGTTTGGAAACATGATTGGAAAAGGCTACACCGTAAAATCAGCACAAATGGAAATGAGTATGGTTGCCGAAGGATATTACGCCGTAAAAAGTGCTTATAAATTAAACCAAGAATATGGTGCAGACACGCCAATTATTGATGCCGTTTATAAAATTTTATACGAAAATAAAGACGCAAAAGCTGTTTTCAAAGAATTAACCGACAAATTAAATTAATAGATGCTATCATTAAAAACAGGTTCAATCGATCATTTAATTGATCATCCTGGTATTATTACGGCTTTCACAATTACCATCAT
>JBIKZB010000038.1:0-9862 GCA_044354955.1 Flavobacterium sp.
TGGTTGTAAATCCAATCCCATCATGGCAATTTGCAACGCATCGGTTCCGTTAGCACATGGAATGACATGTTTTACTCCCAAATATTTTTCTAAATCTGCCTGAAATTGGTGAACCAAAGGTCCATTGATATATGTATTTGTATCTAAAACCTCTTGAATAGAAGCATTCACTTCTTCTTTTATTTTTTCGTATTGACTTTTTAAGTCAACCATCTGTAATTTTCTCATTAAAAATAAGTTTAAAAGTTTAAAGTTTAAAAGTTTAAAGTCGATTCACCTTAATTTTTTCTTTTAACAAGAACAAAAATAGTCAATAATTGATTAGTTGGCAATGTATTTTCACAAAGAAACTGTATTTTCGCAATAGATATTTATCAACATGTTATTTCTATACAACTTAGTAGTCATCTTGGCTTCCCAACTTTTAAAGATTGTAGCCCTTTTTAGTCCGAAAATGAAACTTTTTGTAGACGGACGAAAATCGGTTTTTGAAACATTAGCAAAAACCATTAAAGCTACGGATAAAACAATTTGGTTTCATGCGGCTTCTTTAGGCGAATATGAACAAGGTTTACCCGTAATTGAAGTTATAAAACAGCAATTCCCAACCCATAAAATTGTAGTTACGTTTTTTTCGCCTTCGGGTTATGAAGTTCGAAAAAACAATACTGTTGCTGATGCTACGGTATATTTACCATTAGATACAATCTCAAATGCAAAACAATTTGTTGAATTAGTTCATCCAGAAATGGTATTTTTTATCAAATATGAATATTGGCCAAATTACCTAAATGAACTTAAGAAACAACAAATCAAAACCTATCTTATTTCTGGAATATTAAGAGAAAACCAAGCTTTTTTTAAATGGTATGGTGGATTTTACAGAAACGCCTTAAAAACATTTGATTTCTTCTTTGTTCAGAATGAAAGTTCGAAAAATCTTCTACAAAGCATCGGATTTAACAATGTAAAAGTTTCTGGCGATACACGATTTGATCGCGTAGTTTCAATTTTAGAACGTGATAATTCATTGGATTTCATCGAACAATTTAAAGACAATAAAACTACTATTGTTATTGGCAGTTCTTGGCCAAAAGATGAAAGTTTATTAGTGAATTACATCAATCAGAGTTCGGATGAAGTGAAATTTATTATTGCTCCTCATAATATTAAACAAGAGCAAATTTCAAATCTCAAAAATCAAATTCAAAAGAAAACGATTTTGTTTTCTGAAAACGTAGAGACGCGATTAATCCCATCTCTACAAGAATACAACGTTTTTATCATTGACACCATCGGAATTTTAACCAAAATTTATTCGTACGCTGACATTGCTTATGTAGGTGGTGGTTTTGGAAATCCAGGTGTTCATAATATTTTGGAACCAGCGACCTTTGGAGTTCCAATTGTGATTGGCCCAAATTACTCGCATTTTGCTGAAGCTACAGCATTGGTAAACATGGAAGGTTGTATTTCCATTCAGAATCAAACCCAATTAAATGAAGCTTTTGATTTATTACTTCACAACGAAGACGAACGATTAGAAAAAGGTCACATTTGCAGCACATTTGTCCAAATGAATAAAGGAGCTACTCAAACGATTATGAATCATATTTTGAACTAATGATAACCTTCAAACCATTAGAAATTAGAGATATTTCAACCATCACCCATATGATGCAAGATTTCTATGCGATTGATAATTATCCTATAGATATTGAAGAGTCTAAAAAATTATTTCAAGAATTTATTACTAATGAGAATTTAGGTAAATCTTGGTTAATCTTTTCCGAAAATGAAATTGTAGGATACATCATTCTCACTTTTATTTTTAGTTTTGAATATGGTGGAAAAATAGCTTTTATAGACGAATTATTTATCAAAGAAACCGAGCGTGGAAAAGGATTTGGAAAAGAAGCGATTCAGTTTATTCAACGAGAAGTTCCTAAATTATCGTTAAAATTACTTTATTTAGAAGTAGAACCGCATAATGAAAACGCACAAAAATTGTATCTTGCACACGATTTTGAACTGCACAATCGAAAATTAATGAAGTACAAAATTGTCAAATAAACTTATATCATGAAATTTTTAAAATTATTACTTGTTTTAGTTGTTTTCCAAGCGCAAGCGCAACAAGGAGGCATGTGGATTCCATCGTTACTAAAAGGAACCAACGAAAAAGAAATGAAAGCTTTAGGAATGAAAATTAGTGCCGATGATATTTATTCGGTAAACAATTCCAGCTTAAAAGATGCTGTTCCTCATTTTGATGGCGGTTGTACAGCGGAAATGATTTCGCCAAAAGGACTTTTATTAACCAATCATCACTGTGGTTATGATAACATCCAAAGTCATTCTACGGTTGAAAATGATTATTTAACAAATGGTTTTTGGGCCTATAAAATGGAAGACGAATTACCAAACAAAGATTTAACCGTAACCTTCATTATTAAAATTGAAGATGTAACTACTAAAATTTTTGAAGGTGTTTTAAATCTTCCGACTGAAAGTGACAAACAAAAGAAAATCCAACAAAATATTGCAGCTTTAAATAAAAGCTATACAAGAGAAGCTTGGCAAGAAACGATGATTCGTGCTTTTTACGATGGAAATCAATACTTATTATTTGTAACAGAAACCTTTAAAGATGTTCGTTTAGTAGGTGCACCACCAAGTTCAATCGGAAAATTTGGATCGGATACTGATAACTGGGTTTGGCCACGTCATACGGGAGATTTCTCTTTATTCAGAATTTATGCGGATAAAAACAATCGTCCTGCAGAATACTCAAAAGATAACGTTCCTTACACTCCAAAACACTTTTTCCCAGTTTCTGCAAAAGGAATTCAGGAAAACGATTTTACAATGGTAATGGGTTATCCTGGAAGAACTCAGGAATATTTACCATCATTTGCCGTAGAACAAATTGTTAATGATTTAAATCCCGCTAAAATTGAAATTCGTGATGCCGCTTTAAAAGTACAAGATGGTTTCATGCGAAAAGACAATGCAATTAAAATTCAGTACGCTTCAAAATACGCTGGTGTTGCGAATTATTGGAAAAAATGGATTGGTGAAACTAAAGGTTTGAAAAAATCGAATGCTGTTGCCATTAAACAAGATTTTGAAAAGAAATTTCAAGAAAGAGTTAACAAAGCAGGCAAACAAGGAGAATACGGAACTATTTTAGCTGATTTCGAGAAAAACTATAAAGACATCAGAGAATATGCTATTGCTAGAGATTACTTTACCGAAGTGGTTTTACGTAATTCAGAAATTTTATCATTTGGATATCGTTTGTACCAATTAGAACAAGTATACAATACCAAAGGAGAGCAAGCTTTTAACGATAGAAAAAACAATTTAATTCCTAGTTTTGAAGGTTTATATAAAGATTATAGCGCTCAAGTAGATGAAAAAGTTTTTGAACAGTTAATCAATTTGTATGCAACAAAGTCACCAAAACAATTTTTACCTGAAAGTATGAATAATATTAATGCTTCAAATTTAACTGCAATTGTTTTTGGTTCGTCAAAATTAACCAACTACAACGGCTTGAAAGAATTACTAAGTGGTGATGCAAAAGCGATTTTAGAAAAATTAAATCAAGATCCTGCTTATAAATTGGTGAAATCGATTGCAGATAGCTACCAAAAAAATGTAGCACCTAAGTTTGACGAAATCAATTTGAAAAATATCGCTTTACAAAGAACGTATATGAAAGGAATTATAGAATTCTTTCCAAACGATAGAATTTTCCCTGATGCAAACAGTACATTAAGAGTAACTTATGGAAAAGTAAAAGGCTACAAACCTAGTGATGCTGTTATATACGAACCTGTAAGTTATTTAGATGGTGTTATCGAAAAATATATTCCTGGCGATTACGAATTTGACGTTCCAAAAAAATTAATCGATTTGTATAACGCAAAAGACTACGGAAGATATGCTGATAAAAATGGAAAAATGCCATTAGCTTTTATCGCAACTAATCATACTACTGGCGGAAACTCTGGAAGTCCGGCTTTAGACGCAAAAGGAAACCTTATTGGTTTGAATTTTGATAGAGTTTGGGAAGGTACCATGAGTGACATTTATTATAGCCCAGAGATTTGTAGAAACATTATGGTTGATGCGCGTTATATTTTATTTGTAATTGATAAATTTGCTGGCGCAAAAAACCTTATTGAGGAGATGACAATAGTATATCCTAAGTCTCAAAAAGCCAAATAATTACAAATTTTTTCAAAAATAAAAAGTTTGGCACGCCATTTGAAATAAAGCATTTCGGAATACAAAGAAAAAAAAATGAAAAAATTTGTCTAAAAATATTTTGACATGTTAAAAAATTTATATCTTTGCTCCGAATTAATAATTAACCTTTATAATTTAGTAAGATGAAAAAAGTTGTTTTAAGTTTAGCGATTGTTGCTGCTATGTTCGTATCATGTAAAGAAAATGCTGCTGAGGAAACTCCAGCTGTTGACTCAACTGTAGTTGAAGCTCCAGTTGAAGAAGTTGCTCCTGCAACTGACTCTGCTGCTGTTGCTACTGACTCTGCTGCTGCACCTGCTGCTCCAGCTGAAGCTGCTCCAGCTAAGTAATTAATTGCTGACAGAAAAAATTAAGCTCCACTAAGTGGGGCTTTTTTTAGCTAAATTTGGTAAAACCTGTTAATTTAATTTTAACCCACTATAATTAAAAAAAATGAAAAAAATCGCTCTAAGCTTAGCAGTTGTAACTGCTATGTTTGTTTCTTGTAAAGAAGCAACTACTGAAGTAGAAAACACTATCGATTCAACGACTACAAAAATTGAAGAAACCGCAACTGAAGTCATTGATTCTACTACAGCGGTTGTTGATTCTGTAACTGCAAAAGTTGAAGAAACTGCAAAAGTAAGCCTTAAAAGAATTGACGAATAAGGTTGATATATTTTAAATCAAAGCCCTACAAACAATGTAGGGCTTTTTTATTGCTATCCATTTACATCTGAACCAAAAATATCCTCCGCAGAGGAAAAATCTAAATATTCAGCTTTATGAGCATATTTTACAATTTCATCAATTCCTTTTTGAAGCAACAATTGTGTAGTATACCTTCTGCTTACCGCCACTTCATGATCATCTAATATCAATCGAAAGAAAAACTTCCCACTAGACGATTTAAAACGCATAAAAACACATCGTTCAATTGCATTTTTAAGTCGCTCTATCTCTTCTTCACATTCAAAACGCAATTCAAAATCGTTGCTTGTAAAAATAGTTTTACCTTTTCTGGAAACAAACTCATATTTATAAACTCCACTTAATCGTTGTGCGATTACAAATGTACCCATAGTTGTGATTGATAATTTTATAAAGAATTCTTTTAAAGATAATAGAAAATTCTAAATGGAGAATTTTATAAACAAAAAAAGCTCCGAACAATGTTCGGAGCTTTTGTACTCAAGGCGGGACTTGAACCCGCACGGGCATTACTACCCACTGGATTTTAAGTCCAGCGTGTCTACCAATTCCACCACTCAAGCAAATATTTTGGTATAGAGCGAAAAACGGGGTTCGAACCCGCGACCTCGACCTTGGCAAGGTCGCGCTCTACCAACTGAGCTATTTTCGCGTTTCGTATTATATTTTTTTAAGAACGTCGCAATACTTCTATCGTAATGCGAGTGCAAATATAGTACATATTTTTATTCTCGCAAGTACTTTTTAAATAAAAATTGAAACTTTTTTATAACCTTTTGATAACGAATTATTTATTTTGAAATTATTTTTTAACCAACATTCGTTTTATTTCGTTTAGCTTCATTAAAGCTTCCACAGGAGTTAAGGTATTGATGTCGATATTCATGATTTCTTCTTTAATATCTTCTAAAAGTGGATCATCTAAATTAAAGAAACTCAATTGCAATTCATCATTTGCTGATTTAATTCCGGATAATTCTTCACTAGAATGTCTTTTTTCTAATTGCTTCAATAATTTTTGTGCTTTTTGAATCACAATTTGAGGCATTCCTGCCATTTTTGCTACGTGAATACCAAAACTATGCGCGCTTCCGCCTTTCACTAATTTACGAATGAATAAAACCGTATCTTTCAATTCCTTTACCGAAACATTGAAATTCTGAATTCTATCAAACGTAACTTCCATTTCGTTTAATTCATGATAATGTGTAGCAAAAAGTGTTTTCGGTTTATTTGGATGTTCGTGCAAATATTCTGAAATCGCCCAAGCAATCGAAATTCCGTCATAAGTTGAAGTTCCTCTTCCAATTTCATCTAACAACACCAAACTTCTTTCCGAAATATTATTCAAAATCGAAGCCGTTTCATTCATTTCCACCATAAAAGTAGATTCACCCATCGAAATATTATCGCTTGCTCCTACTCTGGTGAAAATTTTATCCACCACACCCATTCTAACACTTTCTGCAGGAACAAAACTTCCCATTTGTGCCATCAACACAATCAAAGCCGTTTGACGCAAAATAGCCGATTTACCTGACATGTTCGGACCCGTAATCATTATAATTTGTTGGGTTTCTCTATCCAAATACACATCATTCGAAATATAAGGCACACCAACTGGCAACTGCTTTTCAATTACTGGATGACGTCCTTCTTTAATTTCTAAATCGAAACTTTCATCTAAATCAGGACAAACGTATTTATTATCAATTGCTAATTGTGTAAATGATGTCAAACAATCCAATTGCGCTATTAAATTAGCATTCAACTGAACGTGCTTGATATACGTAGCAATCCAATTGACCAATTGCTCAAACAACTGCGATTCTAATTGATGGATTTTTTCTTCAGCACCTAAAATCTTCGATTCGTATTCTTTTAGTTCTTCTGTAATATAGCGCTCGGCATTCACTAAGGTTTGCTTACGAATCCATTCGGCTGGAACTTTATCTTTATGTGTATTTCTAACTTCGATATAATATCCAAAAACGTTATTGAACGAAACTTTCAACGATGGAATACCTGAAGCAGCACTTTCACGTTGTTCTAATTCTTCTAAATAACCTTTTCCAGTGGATGATATCGCTCGTAATTCATCTAATTCCGAATGAACTCCAACAGCAATTGCATTTCCTTTATTTACACTTACTGGTGCATCTTCTTGAATGGTCGTTTTGATTTTTTCGCGTAACAATTCACAAGCGTGTAAACTATCTCCAATGATTCGTAAAGCTTCATTATCGCTTCCTAAAGCCAATTTTTTAATTGGTATAATTGCATCCAGCGAATCTTTCAAAAAATTGACTTCTCTTGGGGAAATTTTTCCGGTTGCCACTTTCGAAATCAAACGTTCTAAGTCGGAAATTTGTTTGATTTGATATTGAATTTGCTGTAAAACTTCAGGATTGGTTTTCAAATACGAAATCACCTCATGGCGACTTCTGATTTTTGCAATATCTTTCAACGGAAGTGCCAACCAACGTTTCAAAAGCCTTGCTCCCATTGGCGAAAGCGTTTTGTCTATCACATCTAAAAGCGTTACTGCATTTGGATTATAACTGTGATACAATTCTAAATTTCGAATCGTAAATTTATCCATCCAAACATAAGCATCTTCAGCAATACGTTGGATATTTGTGATATGTTGAATTTTATTGTGTTGCGTTTCCGACAAATAATATAAAATCGCACCCGACGCAATCAAACCTTCGGTTAATTCCTCTACTCCAAAACCTTTTAGAGAATTGGTTTGAAAATGTTTCGTCAAACTTTCTAAGGCATAATCTTCTTTATACACCCAATCTTCCAAAAAGAACGTATGAAAATCGTCTCCAAAAACAGAATTAAACTGATTTTTAAACTGTTTCGGAATTAAAATTTCGCTTGGACGGAAGTTTTGTAATAATTTATCGATGTATTCTTCATTGCCTTGTGAAACTAAAAATTCCCCTGTAGAAACATCTAGAAATGCTACACCAAGCGTTTTCTTTCCAAAATGAACAGCTGCTAAAAAATTATTCGACTTCGATTGCAACACCTCATCATTCATCGAAACTCCAGGTGTAACTAATTCCGTAACACCTCGTTTCACGATCGTTTTAGTCATTTTTGGATCTTCCAATTGGTCGCAAATCGCAACTCGAAGTCCGGCTTTAACTAACTTAGGTAAATAGGTATTTATGGAATGATGTGGAAATCCAGCCAACGCAGTTTCAGTCTCAGAACCAGCACCACGTTTTGTCAAAGTAATTCCTAAAATTCCGGCTGCACGCACTGCATCTTCTCCAAAAGTTTCATAGAAATCGCCCACACGAAACAACAAACAGGCATCGGGATATTTATTTTTTATCTCGTTGTATTGCTTCATTAATGGTGTTTCCTTTGGTGCTTTATCGGGAGTTGCTGCAGATTTTTTCGCCACAATTTCAAATTTTAAGTATGATTGCGAAGGTAAGAATTTCAAAGACAATGACAATATCAATTTCAAAAATCAAGTTTTAAAGTTTTATAATTAATCTTTACTTTTGCCACATGAGAAAATTAGCCAACGCAGAATTAGAACGTAAAAACATCAACGAGTTTAAAGAAGCTCAAAAAACACCAATTATTGTCATCTTAGACGACATTAGAAGTTTGCATAATATTGGTTCGGTTTTTAGAACTTCGGATGCTTTTTTGATTGAAAAAATTTATCTGTGTGGCATTACAGCTACTCCGCCCAACAAAGAAATTCACAAAACAGCTCTTGGCGCTACTGAAACTGTGACTTGGGAATATGCAAAAGACGTTTTAGAAGTGGTGCATCAATTGAAACAAGAAAATATAAAAGTGTATTCTGTGGAGCAGACTGAAAATGCGATTATGCTGGATGATTTTCAACCAGAAACCATTACAAAATACGCCTTAATTTTTGGAAACGAAGTAAAAGGTGTTTCGCAAGAAGCTATTAATTTAAGTGATGGTGTGATTGAAATTCCGCAATTAGGAAGTAAACATTCGTTGAATATTTCGGTAAGTGCTGGAATTGTAATTTGGGATTTGTTTCAAAAGCTTCGCTAGAAAAAAGAACAAAGAATAAAGAGAAAAGACTCATAATTTGTCATGCTGAACTCGTTTCAGCATCTCGACTTTTAGAAGCTGAAATAAATTCAGCTTGACAAGACTAGATTTTAATACTTTTTAATCTTCGCATTAATCTCATGCAACAAAAAAACATAATCCTCCTGTTTTTTCACAAAATCTAAATCTGAAACATCAATAATCAACGCATTCAAATCGGTTTGCGTTTTGATGTAATCTAGATAACCTTGATTGATTTTTTCTAAATAATCAGCTGGAATTTCTTGTTCGTAACTTCTGCCACGCTTTTTGATGTTTTCTAAAAGACGGTCGGTATTTTGATACAAATACACATACAAATCAGGTTTTGGCATTTCTTTGTGAATGATGTCGAACATGGTTTTGTACAAACGAAACTCGTCTTCTTGAAGTGTAACTTTAGCAAAAATAAGCGATTTAAAAATGTGATAATCAGCCACTACAAAATCTTTAAATAAGTCAAATTGCGCTAAATCATCTGATAATTGTTGGTATCTATCGGCTAAAAACGACATTTCTAAAGGAAACGCATAGCGACTTTGGTCTTTATAAAATTTTGGTAAAAATGGATTATCCGCAAAACGTTCTAATACTAATTTGGCATTGCAATCTTCTGCTAGTTTAGTTGACAAAGTAGTTTTTCCAGCTCCAATATTTCCTTCAATAGCTATGTAATTGAATTGCTGTAATGCTAATTTTTCAATGGGCGAAACCATGGAGTGAACAGCTTTTATTTCACTTTTGTCTTCTGTTTGAAGTAGAAGTTGCGCAATAGATTTCTTCAACGTTGGAT
>JBIKZB010000268.1:0-2854 GCA_044354955.1 Flavobacterium sp.
TTCTTGACTAAAAACATACTTGTTAAAAGCTTGCTTATTATCAACACAAAAGAATTTAATAATTAGAAGCAATTAATGTAAAATAATAATTAAAAATGTGTGTGATTATATATAGTTAGAATAAACCAAATAATAATTAAAAAAATTAAAAATATGAATTTAAAAATAAATTTTTTAGCAATTTCATCAATTTTATTATTGACTGGTTGCGCGAGTATTGTTAGTAAAACAAGTTGGCCAATAACAATTAATAGCTCTCCGTCAGAAGCTAAAATTTCTATTAAAGACAAAAAAGGAATAGAAATTTATACAGGCAGCACACCTGCAACATTAAAATTAAAATCCGGAGCAGGTTTTTTTTCTAAAGCAAGATATCAAGTAACATTTGAAAAAGCAGGATTTGAAAAAAAAGTAGTCCCAGTCGAATTTAAACTAAATGGTTGGTATTGGGGTAATATTATTTTTGGAGGTCCTTTAGGTTTATTAATTATTGATCCAATATCAGGAGCAATGTTTAAACTAGAAACAGAGTTTTTGAACGAAACACTTACAAAATCAGTAGCAAGTGTTGATACAAAGGAATTACAATTGTTGGATATAAATGATATTCCAGCTGAATGGAAAAATCACCTTATATTAGTTAGTAAATAAAAGAATCACACACATTTTATGATCACACATGTTTAATGTAATTTAACAAATTGGAAGTTGAAAAATAAAACCTGCAAGTTTCAATACTCGCAGGTTTGTCTATTTTCTTAATTCTTCTATCATAATACCTTATAAATTCATAAAAAAATCATTCCCTTTATCATCCGTAATAATAAACGCAAGAAGTCTTTAATTTTTCTATAAATATAATTTATTAGGGTTTAAATCATAAAAAAATATAATATTTTGCGATTTCATTCATAATTTATTATATTTGCAACATGATAACAAGAACCATAACTCAAAATTTAATTGCCGATTGCGACAATAAAAAAGCTATTGTTGTTATTGGACCTAGACAAGTAGGCAAAACTACATTGATTCAAAAAATAGTAGAAGGCAAAAAAACGTTGTTCCTAAATGGAGATGATCCACAAACTAGATTACAATTAGCTACTGCTAATTTCCAATTTCTATTACAGCTAGTCACGGATTATGATACCATTGTGATTGACGAAGCGCAGCGAATAGAAAACGTAGGTGTAGCTGTAAAAATGTTAATCGATGCAAAATTAAATAAACAATTTATTTTAACGGGTTCTTCGTCTCTTGATTTAGGCAATAAAATTAATGAACCGTTAACGGGCAGAAAATGGGAACATCAATTGTTTCCCTTGTCATGGAGTGAAATTAAAAATCATTACTCGTTTGCAAATGCCTATGCTCGTTTAGAGGAGTTTCTAATCTATGGTATGTATCCGGAAGTTGTAATAGAGGCGAATAAACAGAAAAGACTTTTACAACTTTCAGGAAGTTATTTATACCAAGATATTTTAGAATTAGTAAATATCAAAAAACCAGATTTATTAATGAAATTATTAAACGCCTTGGCATTACAATTAGGGGGCGAAGTTTCTTATAATGAATTGGCGAAGATATTAGGTGTTGACAGAATGACCGTAATCAATTATATCGATTTGCTTGAAAAAGTATATGTTATTTTTAGACTGCATCCTTTTTCAACGAATCAAAGAAATGAAGTTACAGCAAAACCAAAGATCTATTTTTATGATAACGGAATACGAAACGCTATTATTGGGCAATTTAATCCGTTGCAAAGCAGACAGGATGTAGGCGCTTTATTTGAAAATTTCTTTATTAGCGAAAAAATGAAACAACTTAACTATAAAGGATTTTATGGTAAAACACACTACTGGAGAAATATGCAACAAGCTGAAATTGATTTTATCGAAATAAATGAAGGAGAAATTTTGGCTTATGAAATTAAATATAATCCCAATAAAAAAGTAAATTTCACTAAATCATTTACAGAAAAATACCACCCGAAAGAAACGTTAGTGGTTAATAAAGATAATTTTTGGGAGTATTTACAATAATTTATTTTGAAATATATTCTAAAATAAAAAACCTGCAAGTCTTTCAACTCACAGGTTTGTCTGTTTTCTAAATTCTATTCTCTTTGTTCTAAACTAAAGATTCATAAAAAAATCATTCCCTTTATCATCGGTAATAATAAAAGCAGGGAAATCTTTCACCGTAATTTTACGAACTGCTTCCATGCCTAATTCTTCAAAATCAACTACTTCTACTGATAAAATGTTTTCTTTTGCTAAAATAGCAGCAGGACCACCAATCGAACCTAAATAAAATCCGCCGTGTTTCTTACAAGCGTTCATTACGTCTTTGCTTCGGTTTCCTTTTGCTAACATAATCATACTTCCGCCAGCCGCTTGGAATTCGTCTACATAAACATCCATTCTTCCAGCGGTTGTTGGTCCAAAACTTCCTGAAGGCATGCCGTCTGGTGTTTTTGCAGGTCCAGCATAATAAACAGGATGATTTTTGAAATATTCTGGCATTGGTTTTCCAGCATCTAATAATTCTTTGATTTTTGCATGCGCGATATCACGAGCCACAATCAAAGTTCCGTTTAATTTCAAACGTGTTTTGATGGGGTATTTTGATAATTCTGCCAAAATTTCTGGCATTGGTTTGTTCAAATCAACTTCCACCGCAGGCTCTAAATGAGGCGCTGTTGTTGGTAAAAATTGCCCAGGATTGGTTTCCAATTGCTCTAAGAAAATACCATCTTTCGTAATTTTTCCTTTGATATTTCGATCTGCAGAACAAGAAACTCCCATTCCCACAGGGCAAGATGCTGCGTGACGAGGTAAACGAATCA
>JBIKZB010000039.1:0-9706 GCA_044354955.1 Flavobacterium sp.
TCTTGACACTATATTCAAATCCCCTACATCTTTTACTCAAAAGATGTAGGGGATTTAGTTAAAAGATGTACAGCAATTACTCAAAAGATGTACATCTTTTGATAAAATAGTAGTTATGAATTTAGTTTAAGTAAAGATTTATTACAACGATTGAAAACGATTTCTTAATTTGAAATTAATGCATAAAAAAGGGCGCCAATTTGGCGCCCTTTTTTATGCATATTAACTATTTTTCTTTTGCTCGATTTTATTTTTTTGTTTGGCGTTGCAATATCTTTTTTTACAACTCCATCCACTACTTGAACATGAAGTTAAAAATACTACTCCTGATAAAGCCAATACTAAAGAGATTTTTTTCATTTTTTATAGTTTTTTATTTGAGAGTGTGCTTTTTATTTAACGATTTTGAATTCTACTCTTCTATTCGTTTGGTCTTGTTTAGCGGTACATTTTTCGCACTTTTCTAACAATTCACTTTCACCAAAGCCTTTGTATGCAAGTTGAGTTGCAGGAACACCTTTTTTAAGTAAATATTGATAAGCAGCCTTTGCTCTAGTTTCAGATAATGTTTGATTGTACGATTCGGAACCTTTGTTGTCTGTGTGGGCATTAATGGTAATGCTCATGTTAGAATTGTTTTTAAGAACTTCAACAATTTTATTCAATGACAATTCAGATTCTTTTTTAACACTTGATTTATTGAAGTCAAAATAGATGTTTTCAATTACAATTGCATCATCTGTTACTACTGCTTTTTTCTGAGTTAATGCAATGTTTTTGTCAATATCTCCTGTTGCAATATTTTGTTTTTTAGTTTCATATCCGTCTTTAATTACTTCAATGTTGTAAAATGTCAAAGGCTCTAAATTTAATTTGATTTTACCATTATTATCAGACAGTGTTTCAATTAATTTAGTTCCAAACTCATCTCTAACTATAACAGTAGCATTTGGCAAGGCTGTTTTAGAAACTTCTTCCACAACAGTATAGTTAAATTGTAAATTATCTTGTTTTTTGATTTCAAATTTTAAAATATCAAAATTACCAGATTGTTTTTTGTCAGTTGAAATATATCCTTTAGATGGAGATGTTAAGACAAAGGCAATATCATCTCTTCTAGAATTTAAATCCGTTCCTAAATTCATTGCAGTTAAGAAAGTATTGTTAACATAAGCAGATTTAAAAACGTCATAGCCACCTAAATTTGTGTGTCCTTTAGAGGAAAAATATAAATATTTATTATCAAATGAGATGTAAGGGTATTTTTCATCTTCAGCTGTATTTACATTTGGACCTAAATTTACTAACTTACCAACTGTTCCGTCTTCAGCAATTGTAGCCTCGTATATATCAAATCCACCATATCCACCAGGAATATTTGTTGCAATAAAAATCTTTTTCCCATCTGCAGAAACACTTGGGGTTTCAGCAGAATATCCTTCCGGAACAATATTTAAATTGGTAATATTTGTCCATTTTTTGGCATCCTTTTCATTAAGGGTTGCTTTGTGCAAAGTAAAAATTTGTTTGTTGTTTGGATTTTCTTGCGTAAAGAAGATTGTTCTTTGGTCTGAAGAAAATCCTATAGAGCCCTCGTCATTTTCAGAATCTAGCGCTTGTGAGAAAAGTAAAGGAAACGATAAATTACCATCTTCTTTTACGTCTACACAATATAAATTATTATTAGGAGTGTTTGTTATTGGATTTACAGTTACATCAGCATGTCTTCTTTTTTTATTTGACAAGATGATATATTTATTTTTAAAGAATGTAGTTCCAATTTCATTCAATTCTGAATTAATTCCAGTATCACTTGTAATGAAACTAATTCCTTTTGTGTTTCTATTAATAGCATTAATAATAACTTCTGATCCCTCAGAACGTTTTGGTTCTTGTCCAAAAGTTAGTAAGTTAATTAAAAGTAAAAATGGGGCAAATATTTTGTTTAGTTTCATGAAATTAAATACTTTAAAATGATCGATTGTAAATGGTTTGTTTAAAAAGAAGGCAAAATTATAATAATAATTGAACAAAAAAAACAAATAGATAGCATAATACAACAAATTTTGCTAAATAATTCAATTTTTTTTAGAGTTAATCAAGTTAGATTAATAAAAATTTAGTATAAAATGTTTCGTGGATAATTATATTATAGGGTAAATTGTTATTAATTTTTGGTGTAGAATTGTAGCATCTTCTTGGTCCACACTATAATGTCTTGGTTTACAAGAAATCGTTAATAGTAAAAGAAAAAATAATAAATCTCTTTATTTATTGTAAGCATAATAAGCTTTCTAAATACGTTCGTTCGTTTGATAATCTGGGCACTTTGTGTTGTCCGCCTAGTTTATCTTGTTGTTTTAGCCAATCATAAAATAAATTTTCTCTGGCTACATTTAACACTAATGGATTTAGGGTCATATTGTTGTAGCGTTTAGCTTCATAATCTGAATTAACACTTTGCAGGTTTTCGTCTAAAGCTTTTCGGAAATTTTCAATACTATCGGGTTTGGTTTTAAATTCAATAATCCATTCATGAGCCCCTTTTTGTTGACTGGTCATAAAAATGGGTGCAACCGTATAATCGACAATTTCACAGTTGAATTCTTTACAGGTTTTTGCAACGGCTGTATCCGTGTTTTCGACCATTAATTCTTCTCCAAAAACATTAATGTGATGTTTTGTTCTTCCAGTAACTTTAATTCGGTAAGGATTCAAAGAAGTAAAACGAATCGTATCGCCTATCAAATAGCGCCATAAGCCCGAATTAGTTGTAATGACCAATGCATAATTTTTATTTAATTCTACTTGGTTCAGTCGTATAACATGTTGGTTGAGAGTGCCAAAAGTATCCATTGGAATAAATTCGTAAAAAATACCATAATCCAGCATTAGTAGTAATTCATCGCTGTCATTTTGGTCTTGAATAGCAAAAAAGCCTTCGGAGGCGTTGTAAATTTCGTAATATTTAAAACTATCTTTTGGAAATAACTTTTTGTATTGTTCTTTGTAGGGTTCAAAACTCACACCGCCATGATAATAAACTTCTGCATTAGGCCAAAGTTCTAATAAATTCGATTTTCCAGTAGTTTCTAATGTTTTTTGTAACAATACCATCATCCAGCTAGGTACTCCAGCCAAGCTAGTAACATTTTCATTCATCGTTTCGTTAATGATAGCAGGAAGTTTGGTTTCCCAATCGCCCATTAACGATATTTTACTGCTGGGTGTGGAGCTAAATTCCGCCCAAATAGGCATATTGTCAATCAAAATTGCGGATAAATCACCAAAAAAAGTATTGTTATCTTCATACAATTGCTTACTGCCGCCTAAACGTAGACTTTTTCCTGTAAACAATTGAGAATCTTCATTGTTATTCAAATATAAGCACAGTAAATCTTTGCTAGCTTTGTAATGGCAATTTTCTAAAGCCTCTGAACTTACAGGAATAAATTTACTTTTAGCATTAGTAGTGCCACTCGATTTTGCAAACCATTTGATGTTAGAATGCCAAAATACATTTTGTTCTCCTTTTCGCGTGAGTTCAATTAAAGGTTCTAGTTCTTCATAGGTTGAAACCGGAATTCTTTCACTAAAAGAAGTGTAGTTTTTCATAGAAGAAAAATCATATTTTCTTCCAATTTGAGTATTTTCGGCTGATTTTATTAGGCTAATAAGCAACTCATCTTGCACTTCATGCGGATATTTTAAAAACAATTCCATTTGATGAATTCGTTTTTTTAAAATCCAAGTAGCAAAAGAGTTTATAATTTGTAATGGCATTTAGAGCGTTCTATTTTGAATTATGAATTGGGAATAATAACTTTACCAAAAATAGCATTTTTTTTAAATAATTTTGATAAAAAGCAAATCTTAACATAAAATGATCTACCAAGGCACACTTTCAAAAATGCAAACCGAATTAGGGAACCCTATTCAGTACTATTTGGTTTTTGAAAATAGTTTTTTAAATCTCAATCAGCTTCTTGGAAAAAATCTAGAAATTGAATTTCAGGGCTACCAATGTTTAAATTGTGGAAAAGCAAAGAAAATCTTCCGTCAAGGTTTTTGTTATGATTGTTTTATGAGTAGTCCAGCGGTGGGCGATTGGATTATGAAGCCCGAATTAAGTACGGCACATTTAGATATTGAAGATAGAGATTTAGTGTATGAAAAACGCGTGCAATTGCAACCTCATGTGGTTTATTTAGCTTTGTCGAGTGAAGTAAAAGTAGGAGTTACCCGAAAAACACAAGTACCCACACGATGGATTGATCAAGGAGCCGTGCAAGCTATCCCAATTGTAGAGGTGCCAAATAGATATTTAGCTGGAATTACAGAAGTGGCGTTAAAAAATCATTTTGCAGATAAAACCAATTGGCAAAAAATGCTGAAAAATGAATATGTAGAGATGGATTTAATTGCCGAACGAAATAAAGTTTTCGATTGGTTACCAACTGAAGTGAAAGACTATTTCCCAACCGAAGAAAAAATTATTCAACTTGATTTTCCAGTTTTACACTATCCAAGAAAAGTCATGAGTTTAAATTTAGATAAAACACCCAATTTTTCAGGAACCCTAACTGGAATAAAAGGCCAATATTTACTTTTTGAAGACGGTACCGTTTTTAATGTTAGAACCTATGAAGGTTATGTAGTGAAGATGAGTTTATAAAACAAAACCCTTTCAATTTTTGAAAGGGTTTCTTTATTATGTTTATTCTTTTTTCTTCTTTTTAAGCCAACCATTTATTGCATCGGTAGCTTTGGTTTTAATTTCTTCTTTTGGTGTAGGCTTTGTTTTTGTTGTGTCTGTCGCAGTAGAGGTTCCGGATGTATTTGCTTTTGTACCATTAATTAAATTACCTAAAGCCGAAGTTCCTTGATTTACCAGTTTGTCTTTTTGCATTTTAACTAATTGTGTAGTTAAATTTGTAGTCGATTGTTTTAAATCGGTATTAAATTTTGGTTGTGAAAAATTACCTGTCATTAATCCACTTACTGGAATACTTGTTATTTGTTTTTGGTCGGCAGGCGTTAATTTAGCAATTAAATTGTTTACATCCTTGCCTAAATATTTCACAGGAACATCAAATTTCAAATCGTAATTCATAGTTTGATCAAAACCATGTGTACCACCCACATTTACTACAATGTCTTGGTATTTAATGTCGAACGGTTTTACGTTTACTTTTCCGTCTTTAAAAGATAAAGCAGCTTTCACATCGTTTAAATTAACTTTACTCATGTCTATGAATTTTAAGTTAGAGCTTAAAGCCGTTAGCATAGCTGAATTTTTTTCATTTACGGTTGTTGATAATAATTGACCAAATAAATCACCAGAAATGGTTTTTAAATTTGGAGTCATATCTTGTTGCAAATCTCCTGATAGTTTGATGGTGGAATTGAGTTTTCCATTAATAACACCAGCAATTGGAGCAATTGATTTCAGCATATCTAGCTGTGTGAACGATTCAGCAATATTAACTTTATCTAGGCCTAAATTCATAGAAAAAGTAGGTGTTTTTCCTTTGGTTGAAACGGTTCCTGTTAAACCTATATTTCCTCCAAAAACACTCATTTTTAAATTGTTTAAGCTTACAGCTTCATCTCTAATTACCATGTTTCCAGAAACATCTTTTAAATTCAAATTGTCATAAACTACAGTTTTGGCTTTTGCTGTAATACTACAATCTAAGAAAGAAGGAATTTTAACTGCTTCGGTCGTTTTCTTTCCGTCATCAGTTGTAGTAGTGGTTGGTGCCATGAAATCTGAAACTACTAATTTGGTTGAATTCATGTTGAATTTTCCTTTCAAGATTTGGTTTTTAAACATAAAACCATAGAAATTATCCAATGTACCGTTTACTTGAATATCAGATGTTCCTGTTTTAGCATCAAACTGATTCAAGCGGATTTGGTTCGGATTAAAGGCAACCGAAGCTTGATTGATTTTGAACGTTTTCGCCATTTCCGGACCTTCGTAATTGAATCCAGTCAAACTAATTGTTCCAGAATTTTGTATATTTTGATATTGACTTTTCTCTACCGATAGCATGTCGAATTTTGTCTTAACATCGGCTTTTAGAATTCCGGTTAACGGTTTGTCTAATTTTACAGGATAGGCTTTGGTAACATTTGCTAAATTGATAGTTCCTTTTAATTCGGCATCTACTAAAGCGTTTGTAGCAATATTTCTAATATTTGCTTTTGCATTAAAAACGTCTTGGTCTATTGAAAACGAAAGTTTGTTCAAATTCACATAGGTATCGTTCATCAAACCAGTTTCGTTAATAATGTGTGTATCAATTACAATATTTTTAACCGATTTTGGTAAATCAGGATATTGGAATGATGCATTATTAGATGCAATTTTGACATCAAAAGCTGGAATAGTAGTTTCGGTTAAATTTCCTTTTACTTTTCCGTCTACCGAAAATTGTCCTGTTGTTTTTACTTTATTGATATCACCTGAATAAGCAGCTGGAATTAATCCTAAGAAGTTTTTGAAATCAGATGTTGGAGTTTTGAAAGTTAGGTCATAGGTTTGACCCGCTTCCACCATTTGAATAAATCCATTAAATTCTAACGGCAATTGATTAATCAACGCTTTGTTGTCTTTGAATTCATATTTACTTTTTTCTAAATCGATTCCTAAAATGGCATCTAATGAAATGGCTACATTGTTCATGTAGTTCATTTTGTCCATATCAAAAGATAGTTTTGCAGTAGTTTTAGTTTCTAAATCTAATTTTTGAGCGGCAAAATTTCCTGTTCCTTCATGATAAATACTGTCTAAAACCATTTTCATTTTTGAACCTTCGTCACTGTAAGTAAATTTTAAGTTTTCTACTTCGTAATCCTGAATATTCATAGCAAATGGTTTGCTGTCAGAAGGTTTTTTTTCAGTTTCTTCTTTTAAAGCGATGTCAAAATTTCCAATTCCATCTTTATTAAAAATAATGTTTACAATTCCATCAACTACATGAAAACTTTCTAAATTCATAGTTTCGCCATCTCCTTTAAAAAGTTCTTTTACACTCATTGTTATATTCGTTTCACTAGCATACAAAAGCGTATCTTTTTCAAAAGGCGCATTGGTAACGATACTTAATTTCTCAATCGTAACATTTGCTTTTGGAAAACTTTTAAATAAACTCAAATCTACATCATCAAAAGCAATAGTAGCGTTTACATTTTCATTTAAAGTTTTAGCAATCATTTCTTTGATTTTATCTTTAAACAAAAACGGAGCTGCAGCTAAGGCAATGATGGTTACCAATAGAAAAATTCCAAGTCCTTTTAAAACTTTCTTTAACATAATTGTATTTTTTGAAGTGATTTATTTTTGGGAGACAAAAGTAGTGCCAATTG
Source organism: Flavobacterium sp. (assembly GCA_044354955.1). Taxonomy (GTDB): domain Bacteria; phylum Bacteroidota; class Bacteroidia; order Flavobacteriales; family Flavobacteriaceae; genus Flavobacterium. The sequence goes on from JBIKZB010000039.1 coordinate 7,375, forward strand.
TAAATTTACGCATTAATTTTGAGTAAAAATTATAAAAAAATCCCAAAAACAATGTCTTTGGGATTTAGTCTTTATAGAAATTAATTAATGAATCTCAATTTCATAAGGCATCATTGCTTGAATACCTTTTCTGCTTTTTACTCGTTTGATTTGTTCTAACATTTGGAATCCTTCTTCGCCTAATTGTTCTTTTAATAATTGTTCTTTGGTTTTAAACATTGCTATTCCAGTGAAATTAGCTAACAAATCATCAAAGCTTTTTTCGTATTCTGGATAATTTTCAGTTCTGTACGAAGACGTTTTTCCTAATTTAGCTGCATATTTAATCGCTGCATCTAAACCTCCTATTTCGTCTACCAAACCAAGTTTGTGAGCATCAATTCCGGTCCAAACTCTTCCTTGCGCGATAGCATCTACTTGAGCAGTTGTCATTTTTCGTCCATCGGCTACACGTTTTAAGAAAGTAGCGTATGTTCTTTCGATACTTTCTAAAACATAACCTTTAAAATTATCGTCTATAGGTTCAAAAACACTGTATCCACTTGCATTATCATGTGTTTTTACTTGCTCAGCGTTGATTCCAATATTTTTCCCTAATTGGTTCATATTAGGTAACATGCCAAAAACGCCAATTGAGCCGGTAATTGTGTTAGGTTCTGCAAAAATTCTATCCGCATTTGCCGCAATGTAATAACCACCAGAAGCCGCATAATTGCCCATAGAAACCACTACTGGTTTTACTTTTTTAGTGATTTCGATTTCTCTCCAAATTAATTCAGAAGTCAAAGCGCTTCCACCAGGACTATCTACTCTTAATACGATTGCTTTTACATCATCATCCTCACGAGCCTCTTGCAAAGAACGTTTTATAGATCCTTCACCAATTACATTTACATCGCCTTCACCTCCTGTAATTTCGCCTTGTGCATAAATCACAGCAATAATGTCATTTTTAGAATAATCTTCAACAGATGTGGCAGCTGTTTTAGCATAATCTGTAATGCTTATAAAGTCATATTTTTCTTTTTTGTCTAACTTTAATTTTGCTCTAATAGCATCATGATACTCATCTTCATAAGCGACTTTGTCTATTAATTTATTGGCTAATGCTAATTCTGGTGTTCTAGCGCCTAGGGTATTTGCAATAGCATTTAACTGAATTACTGATAATTTTCTGCTTTTAGCAATATCGGTCGCAATTGTATTCCATACCGAATTTAGTAAAACAGTCATTTGTTCGCGGTTTTCCGGACTCATTTCTTGTGCTAAGAAAGGCTCTACAGCACTTTTGTATTTTCCATGACGAATCACTTCCATTTTTACACCTGTTTTCTCTTGCAAGTCTTTCATGTATAAAATTTCAGCAGATAAACCTTTAAAGTCGACTTCACCCATTGGGTTCAAATAGACTTGATTGGCAACCGAATTCAAATAGTATTCTCCTTGTGTGAAAAAATTCGCATACGCATAAACGAATTTTCCTGATTTTTTAAATTCTTCCAGTTTGTCACGAACAGCTTTACTTTGTGCTAAACCTAATTGTGATTGATTATTCAAAATAGAAATCCCTTTGATTTTATCATCAGTTTTAGCGGCTTCAATAGCATTTAAAATATCGGTAACACCATCATGATCTGCCTCAAAGTAATTGAAGTCTTTGTAATTGGTTTTTCCAGCGTAATCTAAAGATACTTTTGATAAGTCTAATTCAATAACCGAATTCTTTTTTACACTCACAGTGTCTTCTCCGCTACCTGCTATAGCTCCAATGATTATAATTCCGAAGAAGAAAATCATACAAAAAATAAATATCCCTACAATAGTAGCCAATACATTTCCTAAAAATCTCATTTTAATTCATTTAATATTAGATATAAGTAGTAAAATAAATAAAAATGTTACATGTTCATAAAAAAACAGGAAAGGTAAATTATAAGTCTAAAATAGTTTGTTATTTTGCTAGCATGAGTCAGCATCAAGTTATTTTATCTTTAGGAAGTAATCAAGGCAATCGGTTAGCAACGATTCAGTCTTGTATTGACTTGATTCACAGGGAAGTAGCAACAGTTGTGAAGGTTTCTAAAATTTATGAAACACCTGCTTGGGGTTTTGAAAGCGAACCTTTTTACAATGCTGCCATTCTAATTCATACGTCAAAATCAGCTCAAAAAATTTTGAAGCAGGTTTTAAAAGTGGAGACGAAGTTAGGTAGAGTTCGTTCCAAAGAATTTGGTTATCAAGCTCGAATGATTGATGTAGATATCATCGCTTTTGATGAAGAAATTATTTCTACTGAAACGTTACAAGTTCCACATCCATTAATGCAAAATCG
>JBIKZB010000270.1:0-2804 GCA_044354955.1 Flavobacterium sp.
TTATCAACCGAATCTAGAATTCTAAATTCTAAATTCTAAATTCTAAATTTAAAAATGGCAAAAGATATAAAATTCGATATTGAAGCTCGCGACGGTTTAAAACGTGGCGTTGATGCATTAGCAAATGCAGTAAAAGTAACTTTAGGACCAAAAGGAAGAAATGTAATTATTTCGAAATCATTTGGCGGACCAACTGTAACTAAAGATGGAGTTTCTGTGGCTAAAGAAATCGAATTACAAGATCCATTAGAAAATATGGGTGCTCAAATGGTAAAAGAAGTAGCTTCTAAAACCAATGATTTAGCCGGTGACGGAACAACAACTGCAACGGTTTTAGCACAAGCTATCGTTAAAGAAGGTTTGAAAAACGTAGCAGCTGGAGCAAACCCAATGGATTTAAAAAGAGGAATTGATAAAGCTGTAGAAACAATTGTTACTGAATTAGGTAAACAATCGGTAGCTGTGGGTGATTCATCTGAAAAAATCAAACAAGTAGCTTCTATTTCTGCTAATAATGATGATACAATTGGTGATTTAATCGCAACTGCTTTTTCAAAAGTTGGAAAAGAAGGAGTTATCACGGTTGAAGAAGCAAAAGGAATGGACACTTACGTTGATGTGGTAGAAGGAATGCAATTCGACAGAGGTTATTTGTCTCCTTATTTCGTTACAGATGCTGATAAAATGGTGGCAGAATTAAGCAATCCATACGTTTTATTATACGATAAAAAAATATCAAACTTACAAGAATTATTACCAGTTTTAGAACCAGTAGCTCAATCTGCAAGACCTTTATTAATTATTGCTGAAGATGTTGATGGACAAGCATTAGCAACTTTAGTAGTTAATAAATTACGTGGTGGTTTAAAAATCGCTGCTGTAAAAGCACCAGGCTTTGGAGACAGAAGAAAAGCTATGTTAGAAGACATCGCTATCTTAACTGGTGGAACTGTTATTGCTGAAGAAAGTGGGTATTCATTAGAAAATACAACTTTAGACATGCTTGGAACAGCAGAAAACATTACAATTGACAAAGACAATACTACAATTGTAAATGGTTCTGGTGATGCTGAAAACATAAAAGCAAGAGTCAACCAAATCAAATCACAAATTGAAACAACCACTTCAGATTACGATAGAGAAAAACTACAAGAACGTTTAGCTAAATTAGCGGGTGGTGTTGCTGTTTTATATGTTGGAGCGGCTTCTGAAGTTGAAATGAAAGAGAAAAAAGACCGTGTTGACGATGCTTTACATGCAACTCGAGCTGCTGTTGAAGAAGGAATTGTTGCTGGTGGTGGTGTTGCTTTAGTAAGAGCAAAAGCGGCTTTAGCAAACATCAAAGCAGAAAACGCAGACGAAGCAACAGGAATTCAAATCATCAATAAAGCGGTTGAATCTCCTTTGAGAACTATTGTTGAAAATGCTGGTGGCGAAGGTTCTGTTGTAATCGCAAAAGTTACAGAAGGAAAAGACGATTTCGGATTCAACGCTAAAACAGGAGAATATGTTCAAATGTTAGCTGCTGGAATTATCGACCCTAAAAAAGTAACACGTGTAGCCTTAGAAAATGCAGCTTCTGTAGCAGGTATGATTTTAACTACCGAATGTGCTTTAATAGACATGAAAGAAGAATCATCAAGTATGCCAATGGGTGGAGGAATGCCAGGAATGATGTAATTCGAAGTACCAAGTACGAAGTGAAAAGACAAAATAATAAGAAACCCCGATTAGAAATTCTAATCGGGGTTTTGTTTTAGATGTCTTTTTCTTAATGTGTATATAGCTACCAATGCCCCAGTAGCTAATAAAGGTATTGTTAATCCATCTATAGGAACATTAGGTGGATTAGTTTGTGCATCACCATTCCCTTCATCACCAAAACCATCGAAACCTGGTTCCACTTCTTGAGAATATATATTATTAATAGATGCTAATAAAATTACTGTAATGTAAATTATTTTTTTCATGACTACTTAATAATGATTGGTAATGAATTGACAATTTTGTTGTTATCTGAAATTTGTATTGTATACCATCCAGATGTTATGGTATTATTAAAATTAATTTTAATTTCTTGATTCGTTTGAAGGTTTTCAATTTTCCCGTTTTGAACTGTTTGTCCTAGAACATTTAAAATTTTATACTCATAATTACCTAATTCTAAATTGCCTGTATATAAGGTTATGCCAAGTGAATTAGTAGATGGAATTGGATAAACTTTAATACCCAATAAATTAGCTGTATCATCAATTCCTAAAGTTGTGTTGAAAACAATTTTAAATCTTGTTCCTTGTGTTGTGGCATCATTAGTTACATTAAATGAATATTCAAAAACTGAACCATCTAAAGGAATAGTAGTTGTAGTACCTAATTTTAAATCATGAAAAATAGCACTACCAGAAAAATTAAAATTCTCTGTGTTTATTTTTATTTTATATGTACTATTTACAACTGCTTGTGTTAATCTAATAAATAAAACATCATTATCAACCAAAGGAGATCTATGCTCACTAGATAAAGAAGTTGTTCCATTATAAAAAGATAGCGTTTCAACAGGGTTTGAAAATTTTTGAACATCTTTTTCAGTAACAGCATTCGATGCTTCATTATAAAAAACGGCAACGCATGCATCTTTATGAGTAGAAATATTATTGGTTATTTTATCTAAATTTACACGGATTCTCTCATAGTTAATAGAAGCAGTTCTTCCAAAAATATAACTATTTGATGCAATTTTATCAGACTCTTTAATTTCAAAATTTGTTGACGTAGCTGCAGATTTTCCTTTTACAAAAAAACCT
>JBIKZB010000269.1:0-2804 GCA_044354955.1 Flavobacterium sp.
GAAAGATTAGAAGGTGCTTTTGTTGGATCTTATATTCACGCTGGTAAAATTGCTACTTTAGTAGCATTATCTGCAAATGTTGAAGGCGCTGACGAAGCTGCTAAAAACGTTGCAATGCAAGCTGCTGCAATGAACCCAATTGCTTTAAACGAAGCTGGTGTTGATGCTGCAATCATTGAAAAAGAAATCGAAATTGCTAAAGAACAATTAAGAGCTGAAGGTAAACCAGAAGCAATGTTAGACAACATTTCTAAAGGAAAAATCCAACGTTTCTACAAAGACAACACTTTAGTAAACCAAGATTATATCAAAGATGGTTCTATGAGTGTTGCTGCTTACATTAAATCTGTAGAGGCTAACTTAACTGTTTCTGGATTCAAAAGAGTTGCTTTAGGTTAATCTACCTAATTCAAATACATATAAAAACTTCAATCTTCGGGTTGAAGTTTTTTTTATGACATAATTCAGCTATTTTTGATAAAAATATTGCAATGTTTCACAGAAAAAAAGACATAATATACGTTGTATTGGCGGGGATTTTCATCACCAATGCATTAGTTGCAGAACTAATTGGCGGAAAATTAATTCATGTGGGTGATACCGTAATGAGTTTAGGTATTTTACCTTGGCCCATAGTTTTTATTACCACCGATTTAATCAACGAATATTTTGGCGAAAAAGGCGTGAAAAAACTCTCTTTTATTACCGCAGGCTTAATTGCTTACACCTTTTTTTTGTTGTTAATTGGACTCAATATTCCCGCAGTAAAAGGCGATGGATTAATTTCGGACGAACAATTTAATGCAGTCTTTGGTCAGAGTATGTGGATTATTGTGGGAAGCATCACCGCATTTTTAGTTTCCCAATTAATTGATGTTACTATTTTTCATTTTGTAAAAAACAGAACGGGCAAAAAAATGATTTGGTTGAGAAGTACGGGTTCTACGGTGATTTCTCAATTATTTGACAGTTTTATTGTGTTAGGAATTGCCTTTTGGTTACCTGGTAAAATAAATGGAGAAACGTTTGTAGCCTCAGCCTTTACAGGATATTTTGTAAAATTAATAATTGCTATTGGATTGACTCCTTTGATTTATTTAGGTCATTATTTAATTGATAACTATTTAGGAACTGAAAAAAATGGAAACTAAACTAAGATGCGCTTGGTGCGAAAAAGATGATTTATACCGCAATTACCATGATAGCGAATGGGGAAAACCGGTTTATGATGATGAAACTATTTTCGAATTTTTAATTTTAGAAACCTTTCAGGCGGGATTGAGTTGGTATACTGTTTTGGCAAAAAGAGAAAATTTCAGAAAAGCATTTGATAATTTCGACTTGATAAAAATCGCTAATTATTCAGAAGAAAAAATGGCAGAATTAGCTGAAGATGCTGGAATTATCAGAAACAAGCTAAAAATCAAAGCAACGGTAACTAATGCGCAAGCTTATATAAAAGTGCAGGAAGAATTTGGCAGTTTTTCCAAATACATTTGGGGATTTGTAGAAGGCAAACCCATCGATAACCAACCCCAAACATTAAAAGATGTTCCTGCAACTACACCTATTTCAGACGCTTTGAGCAAAGATTTAAAAAAACGCGGATTCAAATTTGTTGGCTCAACCGTTATGTACGCTCATATGCAAGCTACTGGAATGGTAAATGACCACATTATGGAATGTTTTACAAGAAAATAAAAAAATGAGCAACGACCCACTTCACGGAAAAACTTTAAAGGAAATTGTAGAACAATTAGTAAATTTCTACGGCTTTGACACCTTAGCCGAATTAATCAACATCAATTGTTTTAAGGAAAATCCATCTGTAAATTCTAGTTTAAAATTCTTAAGAAAAACAGATTGGGCAAGAAAAAAAGTAGAAGAATTGTATGTGAGAACTCTGCCTAAACTTTAAGATTTCAACACCATCAAAAAATCTTCCCTTTCAATTTCTACGCAACCTAAACTTGCTAAATGATCGTTATAAACTTGGCAATCTAACAAACGATAATTAGCCAATTCTAATTGTTTTGCTAAGGCGATAAAAGCTAATTTACTTGCATTTGGAACTTTCGAAAACATGCTTTCGCCGCAAAAGATGTGACCCAAATCTACACCATACAAACCACCAACTAATTCATCATCTTGCCAAACCTCGACACTTTTTGCAATCCCTAATTCGTGTAATTTGCAATACGCTTCAACCATATCATCAGTTATCCAAGTACCCGGTTGATCTTTTCGGGAAATCTTTTTACAGTTGAGTATTACTTCTCTAAAAGCAGTATTGAAAGTAACTTTGAATTTTCTTTGATTGATGATGTTACGCATGCTTTTCGAAATTTTTAAATCTTCAAAAAACAACACCATGCGTTCTGGTGGACTCCACCATAAAATAGGCTCGTCGTCATCAAACCATGGAAATATACCCGAATTATAAGCCAATACCAATCGTTCAGGTGACAAATCGCCACCTACTGCCACAATTCCATCGAAGGAAGCAGTTTCAGCTGGAGGAAAATATAATTCTTTGGTTAGAAAATACATTTTTTTAAGAAAATAGATATCAGAAAAAAGAGGATAGACTAATTATTAAATAAATTAAAAAGTCATCCAAAACATTAGTTTGAATGACTCTTTTTTCTATGTTCTATTCTCTTTACTCTTAATTAAAAAGGTAAATCGTCGTGTTCTTCTTCTTTGAAATTAGTTGCTGGTTCAAAAGCTTCAGCAGCTGGCATTGGTGGCATTTGAGGTGCGCTTGGTGCTTCTGCTTGTACTTTTTCAATTCTCCAACCTTG